>JAVWYC010000021.1:0-15523 GCA_036661755.1 Mucinivorans sp.
CGTGACTTTTGAAAAAGTCACCCAAAACTTTTTTTGAAAAACTTCGTTTTTCTTAACCGGCTCGCAAGAAATTCGTTTTTCTTAACCAGCTCTTAAAAACTTCGCTTTTCTTAACCAACCCTAGCGTAGCCATACGCCATACGCCATACGCCACCCACACACCCCAAAAAAACTAACGATACTCAATAGGACGCGCAACACTAGGACGAAATGAATCAACCTCCAATGTCGACTCGTTGGAAATGTCAAACCAATTGAAATCATACGGACCCGGACGACACAATGCAACACCAAAACGAATCTGTATGTTATTGAAAATCAAACGCTCATTTTTGATCCTCACACCAATACCAATAACCGACGAAAATGGATTGTCGAAAATCATATGGTTGTAACCCAAAAAACCAACATCACCCCACAAATAAAACGCAAAACGAAAATGATACAGAAAAATAGGAGTGAAAAAAACCGTCTCGGCGTTGAGAGTAGCACGATTACAACCAACCGCCTCACGCGGCACACCAATCCCACGAACATCACGCAAAGAAGTGAAATTGATCTGCTCACGCTCGCCCATAAATCGATCGAAACCCCACGTGGCTCCAAATGTAAGAAATTGACGCACATAAATATGACCTAATTTGAAAAGTGGCGAAAAATAACGCGCCGACACATCTAACACCCCCTGCTCCCAACTCTGCTCACGTGTCCAATAACTCCCAATGCGCCCCGCCAAATTGATATAACCCCTCCCCAAAGCATTGCCCCACAAAGCCGTAAGCGAGGCATAGTAACGCCTGCCACGAGTTTCTGACCACTGATAACCACCTGCCAGTTCAAATTTATAGCCATACGGAATATCCTCCGTTCGACCATATCCATAAATCATATTGCCCTGATAGTAGTTTTGACGCGAAAAACCAAAGCTAGCCATCACGTTGAAAGTGGTGCTATAGAACGGATTAAGCATTGGCCCCACCTCGGGACGATTGTAGTAATGTTGATAAGCGGAGGAAAACATGCCATAAAAAACAGTACCCAATCGCGGATCCAAATTCCACGCATAGCCATACCACAAAGCATATTCAGCCATCTTGATATTGATGGTTGTGTCCTTGGTATCCATATCGCAATTGCGTTGAGTGTAGCCCGCGCGGAAGCCCCATATGTGATCGGAAGGCAAGATAAAAGGGCGCGAAGCCTCCATACGAGCCGTGTTGTTAGACCCTCCAACCCCTGCCACAACTTTGACATTGGTAAAGGTACCAAAAAAATTATTGAAGGTATATTGCCCCTCGAAACCATTGAGCTGCTCGCCAATGGGCAGGTAGTAACGCAGGCAAAGTTCGTCGCCTGTACCCAAAAAATTGCGATCGAAAACATCGCCATAATAATGGCCTCGCCATTTGCCCCCCGCACTAATAGTCCAACTATCGCGTGCAAAGATACTGACAATCACCTCTTTGGGGTAGAGCGGCCGACGCGAGACCACGATATAAGCGGTGGCCAAATAGGGCAAGGAACGCAACAATTGCTCGTTGATCGACATGCGGTAAGCATTGATCGTGTCGCCAACGTTGAAGAGTAGATTGCGACGCAAGACTCTCTCTTGGGTCAACATGTGTACGTTGTCTAAAAAGCGCCCCGCCCAACCGGGATCTACGCCGGGAGCACGCGCAAAAACATTGGCCTGCACCACCTTGATTTGAGTGATCACACAACCCGAAAAATCTTGAAAATAGTGGCGTGAAGTTGCAAGTTTCGAGGTTGACGTCTGCCCGTCGTCCATATCTTTATGTGATGCGACAAGCAAAGAAGCCAACATACGCGCCACCCACGAACGACTTTTGGAGAGTGTGTCATAAAATTTATCGGAACGCGTAACTTGATCGGGGTAATTGCCATTCACAAGAAGAGTGTCGCTATAAATTTTTGTCTTATTTGCCTTTTCAATGGCGATGGCAGCCGGATCCAAATCGACTGAACTTATGACTGTTGTGTCTCGTTTTTTGATTGTATTATGCGCATAAGAACAATCTGCCATCACGGGACTCAATAGCAGAGCTAAGACAAAGAGATATAGTACTTCATATTTCAAGTCCGATTATCGGCAAAAGCTCCCCACGGGTTGCTCGTTGGGCGCGGTGCGGTGAATGTGATACGTTCTTTACTCACTGGGTGAGTGAGAGTTAGGGTGTGGCTATGGAGCGAAATGCTGCCATCTATGTTCGATCGCCGTGCGCCATATTTCAGATCGCCTTTTATCGGCGAACCAAGGGCCGAGAGTTGAGCTCTAATTTGATGGTGACGACCGGTCAACAGTTTGATTGACAGCAGAAAATAGCGATCCGAAGCGCCTAGCAGATTATATTCCAAGAGCGCCTCTTTTGAGTTTTTCTTCTCTTGGGTCGAGGCATAACTTTTGTTAGTTTTTTCGTTGCGCCAAATATAGTGGCGCAAGGTGTCGTGCTCCTTGGGCGGACAATTTTCGACAATGGCCAGATATGTTTTCTCGAAACCGCCATCGCGCAACTGCTCGTTGAGCCTAACTAGCGCCTTGGACGTTTTGGCCAACACCACCACCCCACTCACAGGCCGATCAATACGATGGACAACGCCCAAAAAAACGTCGCCCTTTTTGTTGTATTTTTCTTTCAGATAGGCCTTCGCCTCTTGTTCCAGGCCGGGCGTACCGCTAGGGTCGGGCTGCACCAAATCGCCAGCTCGTTTGTTGACCACCAACAGATGATTGTCCTCGAAAATAATATCCATAATTTTTAGAAATTTTTATTTACCTATCCATCAAACTATGAAGCACTTGCTAACTTTTGACAGTGCAAATTATCGGGAACATAATAGGTGGTGACTTCTAAAAAATAAACATCGAGCTAATCTCTTTGTAGTCATAAACTCGGCAAATGGCGTTCGAGAAAATATCGGCCACCGAAAGAACCGTAAATTTATGAATATCTTCATCTTGTTTCAATGGGATTGTATCGGTGACTATAATTTCATGCAACTTACTATTATTGATACGATCATAGGCCGGCCCCGACAAAACGGGGTGAGTGACCACCGCGCGCACTGATTTAGCTCCCATGTCGAGCATCATATCGGCCGCCTTGCAGATTGTGCCTGCCGTGTCGATCATGTCGTCCAGCACAATCACATTGCGCCCTTCCACATCGCCGATGGCAGTCATTTTGCCCACCACGTTAGGTTTGTCGCGTTGTTTGTGGCAAATAATCATTGGGCTAGCCAAATATTGCGCATACGCATTGGCACGTTTTGCGCCGCCCATATCGGGTGCAGCCACCGACACATCGGGCAAGTGGAGCGCTTTGAGGTAGGGCACAAAAACACCGCTAGCGTAGAGGTGATCCACCGGCACATCGAAAAAGCCTTGTATTTGATCGGCGTGTAGATCCATTGTCATGATCCGATCTACGCCAGCCGCATGCAACAAATTGGCCACCAACTTAGCCCCTATTGGCACACGAGGGCGATCCTTGCGATCTTGGCGCGCAAGGCCGAAATACGGCATAACGGCCACCACGCGGTGTGCCGAGGCACGTTTGGCAGCATCGATCATCATCAAAAGCTCCATCAGGTTGTCTGTTGGCGGAAAAGTCGAACAAACGATAAACACGGTACAACCGCGAATAGTTTCCAAAAATGCCGGTTGAAACTCGCCGTCAGAGAATTGAAGGACTTCTGAGCGTCCAAGCTCCGCGCCGTATTTATCTGCAATTTTTTCGGCCAAATAACGTGAATTTCGCCCTGCGAAAAATTTAATTTGATGATTGCCCACTTTTTTGATATGAATTATGAATTTTTTTGTTCTTGGCCAAGAATTTCGATCTAAATAAAAACCATTGGAACCAAAAAGTCAAAAACTCTGTTATACGTACTACAAAAGTAATGCTTTTTTGCCGTTATTTCAAAATAAAAGGGTATTTTTTGTACCTTTGCTTTTGATTATGATCGAAAACCAAATAATAGAATGGCGTCGAGAGCTTCATCGCAAGGCCGAGCTCTCGTTCCAAGAGCACCAAACACAGCGTTTTGTATGTTCGGTTCTCGCCTCACACAACATCACATACTGTCCCGTGGCCGGGACTGGTGTTTTGGCCACAATCGGTTCGGCGGCCGATCCTTGTGTGGTTCTTCGCGCCGACATGGACGCCTTGCCAATCACCGAAACATCGGGGGTCGAATTTAGCTCGCTCACCAAGGGCGTCATGCACGCTTGCGGTCACGATATGCACACGGCAATGTTGCTGGGTGCGCTGGTGGAGCTGGCCTCCAATCCCCCCGAGGGGCGATGCGTGGTCGGGCTATTCCAACCGGGCGAGGAGCTTCACCCCGGAGGAGCAACAAAAGTACTGGCCCAAGGTGTGTTGGATCAATACAATATTCGTGCCTTTGTGGGGCAACATTGCTCGCCCGAGATGGAAGTTGGCACAATTGGTATGCGATCGGGTGAATTTATGGCCTCAACCGACGAGGTGCATATTACAATCACGGGTCAAGGTGGGCACGCCGCTTTGCCGGCCTTGCTGCGCGATCCGGTGATTGCTATGGCGGCCCTAATCATTGAACTACACAAAATCACACCACCCAAAGATGTGAAACACGTCTTGGCCTTTGGGCGCGTGGTGGCCGATGGAGCAACGAACATCATACCCAACCAAGTGACCATCGAGGGCACATTTCGTACTTTTTGCGAATCGTGGCGCCATGAGTGCAAAAATCTGATTCACCAAGCAGCGCGCACCATTGGCACACTATATAATGTAGAGATAGAGGCCAATGTGCTCGCAGGCTACCCCTCGCTCTACAACGATCCGCCAACAGCCACACGTGCGGCACAAATTATTGTCGACACATTTTCGCCCTCGGCGCTCGTCGCACTAGAAGAGCGAATGACGGCCGAAGATTTTGGATTCTACACTCGTCGCTACCCTGCCCTGTTTTTGCGTCTTGGCGTTGGTTCCAACACCAAACTCCACACGGGCGATTTTTGTCCCGACGAACGAAGCCTAGCCTATGGGGTGCGTTTGCTGGAATCGTTGGCTCGCCGTTTATGAAAATTAGTCGAATTATTTTTTCGTTGGCGATGATCCTTAGCCCCTTGGCCTGTTGGGCGCAAGAATCCATCGCCATCGAGGGGGTCGTTGTTCGTGCACAGCGTACAGCGCTGGCGGCTCTGAATTTCGACACGCTCTCTCTGGCGCAATTTCGCACGGCCTCGGTTGGCGAATTATTGCAAAGCATAAGCCCTGTTAATATCCTCGACCATGGGCGTGGTGCGTCGAGCACGGCCTCATTTCGCGGTACGGATCCTGCGCACACGAATGTTTATTGGAACTCATTGACCATTAATTCGCCCGTCGAGGGATCGGTAAATTTGTCGCTACTACCACTATATTCGCTTGATGCACTGAGCATTACCGCCGGCATCAGTTCGCTCGACGTAGCTTCCGGCGCATTGGGCGGTGCGATCAGCATCACCAGTCGCGCCGATTGGAGGCAACCCTTCCAAGTTTCGGCCACGATCGGTTATGGTAGTTTTTCGTCTTGTTCGGCTATGGGCTCGGTGCGCGCCGGGAACGATAAGTTTCAGAGTTCGACCAAAATTTCATATTCACGTTCGCGCAATGATTTTTGGTTTATCAATCGCGACATCATAGAGCCTAGCGATCCGGGCAAAAAAACTTGGCAAAAAAACACCGATGCGCAATACGCTAACGGGGCACTTTCGCAAGATTTTTTCATTCGACTGCCTCAGCAACAGATTTTAACCGTCTCTGTTTTGGCTCTGAGTTCCATTAATCACCTGCCCGAATTGACCACCTACGAGGGCCCCTTGCACAATAACCTTACCTTGGCCAAAGCTCAAAGCCTACGCGCGGCCATCAATTATCGTCGCCCGGGCGATCGTTTGGCGATCGAAGCCACCTTGGGAGCGACGAGCGAAAGAAACTACTTCACCAAAGACGTGCTCTCGTCTGATCAATACATAAAAAACATTGACGCCCACAGCCAAGGTCACACGGTGCAGGGGGTGGCTAGTCTGACCTTTCGCCTTTCTGACTCCCATTCGATCGTTTCGGCCACCACCCTATCCGGCCAATGGGCCACGAGCCACGAGGCGGTACGTCAAACCGGTTTCGAGAAAGGGCGCTTTGAATTGTCAGAAAAAATCGAGCTCGCCAGTCATTGGAGCCCACGTCTGACCACCACAGCCATGGCGCGCTTTGATTTGGTGGGTTCCACCGCCAGACTATCGGGGCTTGTGGGAGCGCAATATGCGTGGGAAAATGGACTGGCATTGAGCGCCAGAGCCGGCTACAATTCGCACACTCCCTCGCTCGCTTCACTCTATTACACCCCGGGGGCTAACCCCAACCTAAAACCCGAACATGGGCCGACCGTAGAATTGGCCTTGGCTTACTACAACAAATGGTTGAAAGTCGACCTTACGCTTTTCGACTCGTGGATTGCCGATTGGATAATATGGCTACCCACGTCGAGCCAATATTGGACTCCATCAAACCTAAGAAAAGTCAATGCCATGGGCGCCGAATTGACAGCCAACGCCTTGTGGCGATTCGACGCAAAACGCTGGGGGCTAAGCCTCCGCGTGTCGGCAGCACTCAACAGAACAATTAACACAGGCCAACCCATCAAGCCAAATGATCTGAGCCAAGGCGTCCAACTGCCTTTAGTGCCGCTGGTGACGGGCGGGGCAATGGGCAGAATAGACTATCGCGAACGTGTGTGGTTCACCTATTGGCTTAGCGGACAAAGTATTAAGAGCAATTCGACGGCCAATGAAATGTCATACCTAAGCTCCATCGAACCATATTTATTGCACAACATTGCCCTTGGTTATCGTCCTTGGCCTTGGCTGAGCGCCGAGGTCACGTGTCGTAATTTATTGAACATCTATTATTATGGCATACAAAATCGCCCAATGGCGCCACTCTATGTCGGGGCGACAATTAGTGTTGCTTTTTAGCGTGAGGCCGACACAATCGAAGCGGCGCTAGATTGTTAAATCCAGTTTTTCGCGCAGCACCAACAAATCAGAATTAATATCCACCAAATGCTGCAAACGCTGTTCGATGGTCACAGGACGCGACACCACAGCCTCGTGCACAGCTTGCTCGATCTCGATAACAGCATGTACGTTAAGCAATTCCAGCACATCGCGTTCAATATCTTGACGCGCCATTTGCAATTCGCCCATCAAAGTCTCGCCATCGACAATGAGCCGCAAGTGCGACCCCTCGATCACGTGCGAAGCCAAAGCGGTGGCAATACGCAGCCTATTGCGCGAACTCCACAGGTCGATAACTTTGCCTATCCCGTTGGTCAAAATTTCGCCCACCTGAGCCTCGGAGTAAACGATCTCTTTGAGAGTAGGTTGCTCGTTCACGGCCACCTCGCCCTCCGTCTCTGCGATTTTTGGTGCATTGATCGACAGCCCTAACACCGAAGCCGAACTCTCGGCCACTGTTTTATGCTCGGCGGGCGGAGTCGACGCCATAGGCAATGGTACCGGAACCACAACAGGAGCCGGTGATGGTGTAGGTGCCGGCGCTGCAACCGGTGTCGATGTCGGTGTCGATGTCGGCGGCAGATCGTGTGGCACTACTTGTGGAGCCGGCATTGGAGTGGGCATTGGAGTGGGTATAGGAGCTCTGTCGGGCGCCTTGACCACCTCTGGCAGCAAAGCCCTTTCGGGCGGTGTACCCTTCAAGCCGCACAACTTCATCAACGCCAATTCGGCATGCAAACGCCGCGAAGTGGCTGCACGAAAACCGCTATCGGTCACATTCAAAAGGTTGATCGCCGCAAAGAAATAGGCCACCTGACCACTCGCTGCTTGGTCGGCATAACGTTTAGAAAGAGTTTGGGTAACCTCTAACAAGGGCAGCGTCTGCGGATTTTTGGCCACCAAAAGTGACCGAAAATGAGAGGCCAAGCCAGTGATAAATTGCTGCCCCTCGAAGCCCTTGTCTAACGTTGCGTCGAACAACATCAACAGCGACGCATAATCACCCGCCAAAGCCATATCCGTGGCCGAGAAAAAAGTATCAAAGTCCAAAGCGCCAACACTCTGAGCCACACGATCATAGGTGAGCGTATTGCCACAAAAAGAGACCACCATGTCGAAAGTCGACAACGCATCACGCATACCGCCATCGGCCTTTTGAGCTATTATGTTGAGCGACTCTTCATCGGCTGTAACTCCCTCTTGCTCACATATATAACGCAAATACTCCACCGTATCTTCCACTCTGATGCGATTAAAATCATAACACTGACAACGCGATAGAATGGTGGGTAAAATTTTATGCTTTTCGGTGGTAGCCAATATAAAAATCGCATGGCTAGGCGGCTCTTCCAACGTTTTGAGGAAAGCATTGAAAGCCGTTGTCGAGAGCATGTGCACCTCGTCAATAATATAGACACTATATTTGCCCACTTGCGGCGCCACACGCACTTTGTCCATCAAGGCACGAATATCCTCCACCGAGTTGTTGGAAGCCGCGTCCATCTCATGGATATTGAACGAACGATCTTTCTCAAAGGCCACACACGACTCGCACTGGCCGCACGGCTCAAAATCAGCATTCGGATTCAGGCAATTGATCGAACGCGCAAAAATTCGCGCACAAGTGGTCTTGCCCACTCCACGCGGCCCGGTGAAAAGGTAAGCGTGAGCCAACTGTTGCTTGGCAATAGCACCAACCAAAGTCTGCGTAATATGGTTCTGACCGATGACCGAACGGAAATTTTGAGGCCTATATTTACGCGCTGAAACAATAAATTCTTGCTCCATAATCTATATTTTTTCTATGGCTATCGACAGCTGAATATCGTCTATTTCGATCGGCGTGGATTGCGCATCTTCGACGATTTGCAGACTAAGGCCAAGGGTCTGTGTCTTGATATATTCGGCCCACTGCTCCACGGCAGCATCGGTGGCCGCTGTGCTCTGCACCTTGATCGCCACACGATCTGTCACATTCAAACCGCTATCTTTACGTAAGTTTTGCACTCGATTGACAATTTCGCGCGCGATGCCCTCGCTTCGTAGTTCATCGCTCAGCTGCACATCGAGCGCAATGGTGAGCCGCCCCTCGGTGGCCACCAACCAACCGGGCATATCGGCCGACGAAATCTCGACATCCTCGCTCTCGATTGTGATCGTTTGTTCAGCAAAAGTCAAATCGAATCGCCCGTTAGCCTCCAATTGAGCAATCGAAGCTTGATCCATCTGCCCCACAGCCGCTGCTATCTGTTTCATCAACGCACCATGCTTTTTGCCCAAAATCGGGAAAATCGGCTTGATGAGTTTGGTGATCACACCGCGGGTATCGTGAATATACTCAATCTGTTTGACATTGACCTCGCTCTTGATCAGATCCTCGACGGCCACCAAATCGCTCTGCAACTGACTGTCAAGCACCGGAATAACCATCTTCAAGAGCGGTTGACGCACCTTGATGGCCACACGACGCCTCAAAGCCAACACCATCGAAGTGGCACGTTGGGCGATCTCTTGGCGAGTCTCTAACTGGCTATCGATCAACGACAAATCGGCCTTAGGGAAGGGAGCCATGTGCACCGAGCCAACGCCTGACAAATCTTGCCACAAACGTTCGGCCATAAAAGGCGCCATGGGAGCAATGAGTTGCGAAACGGTGAGCAAACATTCGTGCAATGTTTGGTAGGCGGCTAGTTTATCGACCGTCATTGCGCCCGCCCAGAAACGTTTACGATTCAGGCGCACATACCAATTCGAGAGGTTTTCGCCCACAAAATCGGCCACCGCGCGCGCGGCCGGCGTAGGGTCGTAATCTTCCAGACGCTCGGTGACTTGCCCCACCAAGGTGTTGAGCAAAGAAATAATCCAACGATCGATCGGAGCTCGATCGGCATATGGCACCTTGGCTTGACTACCCGTGTAGCCGTCCACATTGGCGTAGAGAGCCATAAAGCTATATGTATTATATAGTGTACCAAAAAATTTACGTCGCACTTCGTCCACCCCTGCTTCGTCGAATTTCAGATTATCCCACGGTTGCGAATTACTAATCATATACCACCGAACGGCATCGGCGCCATATTTTTCGAGCGCCGCAAACGGATCGACGCCATTGCCCAAACGCTTGGACATCTTGTTGCCATTTTTGTCTAGCACAAGGCCGTTAGAGATAATATTTTTGAAGGCCACGCTATCAAAAAGCATAACAGCCAGAGCGTGCAAGGTAAAAAACCAGCCACGTGTTTGATCGACCCCTTCGGCTATGAAATCGGCCGGAAAATTAGCTACCTCGCCCCCCATGTAGTGTTGTTGGGCGTATGGCATCGCTCCGCTATCGAACCATACATCGATCAGATCGCTTTCGCGTCGCATTTTTTCGCCCTTGCTCGACAGCAGAATCACATCGTCCACATAGGGTCGATGGAGGTCTGTTATCGTAAAGTCGGCGGCCATGAGGCCTGCTTTTTTTGCTTTTTCGATTTCTTTTTCCAGTTCGGCTATCGAGCCCACGCATTTGAGTTCCGAGTAGTCTTCGGTCGCCCAGATTGGCAGCGGCGTTCCCCAGTAACGTGATCGCGAGAGGTTCCAGTCCACCAGATTTTCGAGCCATTTGCCAAACCGCCCCGCGCCGGTGGATGCCGGGTGCCAATTGATTGTATTATTGAGTTCAATCATACGTTCTTTGACGGCCGTGGTGCGGATAAACCACGAATCGAGCGGATAATAGAGCACCGGTTTATCTGTACGCCAGCAATGCGGATAGGAGTGTGTATGTTTTTCGATACGATAGACCATGCCGCGTTCTTTGAGCCACATGGCCACTTCCACGTCCAGCGATTCGTCTTGATCAGTTTTTGTTTCGTCGTAGGCATTTTTGACAAATTTGCCGGCCCACTGCGCATATTCATCGGCCACGAACCAGGCCGCATAATTTGGATCCAGATCGGCCAGGGCAAAGAATTTGCCTGTTCTATCCACCATTGGCGCCGCCGCTCCCGATGTGTCCACCACCATTAGGGGAGCTATATTATTTTGTTTGGCCACCCTGTCGTCGTCGGCTCCGAAAGTTGGTGCGATGTGCACGATTCCCGTTCCGTCTTCGGTGGTAACGAAGTCGCCACAGATCACCTTAAAGGCTTGTTTTCCGTTGTCTGTATTGGGTTTGATCCATGGTATGAGTTGTTCGTAGCGCATACCTTCCATCTGGGTGCCTTTCATTCGTTCCAAGATTTGGTATTCGTTTTTGCCCATCACATTGTCCACCAATTTTTCGGCTACAATAACTTCTATTGTTTTTTTTGAATATGGGTTAATTGTGCTAAGTCGGACATAGTCCACCGTTGGTCCCACGGCTAGTGCTGTATTGCTGGGCAGTGTCCACGGTGTGGTAGTCCAAGCCAGCAAGAAGAGGTTATCGTGCCCCACCGCTTTGAATTGCGCGATACAGGTTGTATCTTTCACATCGCGATAGCAGCCCGGTTGGTTGAGTTCATGGTTTGAGAGTCCGGTTCCGGCGGCTGGCGAGTATGGTTGTATTGTGTATCCTTTGTAGAGCAGTCCTTTGTCGAATAGCATTTGCAGCAGGTGCCACAGTGTTTCGATATAGTCATTTTCGTATGTAATATAGGGTTGATCCATATCGACCCAGTAGCCCATTTTTTCAGTCAATTCGCGCCACAGGGCTGTATATTTCATCACATCGGCTCGACATTCTTTGTTATAGTTTTCGATCGATATTGTGCGTCCTATATTTTCTTTGGTGATGCCGAGTTTTTTTTCCACGCCCAGTTCCACCGGTAGTCCGTGAGTATCCCATCCGGCTTTGCGTTCCACACAGAATCCTTGTTGAGTTTTATATCGACAGAATATATCTTTGATGGTTCGTGCCATCACGTGGTGTATGCCGGGCACTCCATTGGCCGATGGTGGTCCTTCAAAGAATATGTATCGCGGAGCATTTTGCCGTTCATTGACGGCGTTTTGGAAGGTATTATTTTTTTTCCAATCAGAAAGTACGTCCATGGCTACCTGCGTGAGGTTGAGTCCATCGTACTGCTTAAATTTTTCCATAAGTGGTGGCTATATTACTTGCGCTGCAAATATAGCCATTTTTCGGTAAGATTCAATCAAAAGAGCATCACTTTTTGATTTGCGCGAACAGTCTTTTTCTATTTTCGTAGTATGTATATGTAGTGCAGCCTGCTATTTGGCATGCTTTGGCTAGCGATATATTATTTTCGCGTCTCAGTGTATCGACTGCCACGAGCAGGGCTTCATTTTGTTCGGCTGTTTTTTTCGATCCATGTGCTCGTCCGAGTGTTTTGCCATTTCTTTTGGCTTGTTCCAATCCTCGTGTTGTTCTTTCGCCATGTATTTTGATTGCCAGTTCGTGCAGTTCGGCCAGGAATTGTCGTGGTGATTGGACTGGTTGCGTGAGCCATTGTTCGCTTTGCGAGTAGAAGTCGAGTGTTTTGATTGCCGAGAGCATATCCATCAGGCTTGCAAAGCAGGTACACGAATAGACGACCACTTTATCGTCCGGGTCGAGTGTTTTGGCGAAATCGTTAAACGACTCCATTATTTGTGTATTTTGCACATCGATGCCACTATTTTTGAGTTCATCGACGATTTTTTCTATTTTGGATAGCGAGTAGTCGGTTGGTATAAATATTTTGGTCATCGATTTTTATAATTTTTTCCTATATGTATAGTATGCTCTAATTGAGCATCCTGCTATTTGGCATGCTTTATTCACCGGCACATTGTGGTCTATTCTGAGTCGTTCGGCGTGTTCCACCAGCGGTAGTATACGCGATCCGGGTCCTTTTTTTTTAGTTTTGGTTACTTCCACCGTATTCATGGGTGCGTGTATTTTGTTTCCCAGTTTGAATAGTTCTGTGAGCAGTTCTTTGCTTGTTGTTTTCGGGTTATTGAACCATGGTTCGCTGATTGATTCCAGTTTCACTCCATGTTCTTGCATTGCATTCATTTGGGCCAATATTTCCGTTATTGAGTTAAACATGGTGAGCGAGAACACCAGTGCTGTATCGCCGTCTGTTAGTTTGTCCACGAATTTATCAAACGATCCTCCGATAAAGGTTTGTTCTTTGGCCAGTCCAAGGTTTTCTATCATTTTGATAGTTGTTGTCAGTTCGGTGATCGATTTAGTTGACGGTACGAATACTTTTTTCATAACTTTATTATTGTGCTACTTTTCCGATAGTTTTATTTTGCGTTATTTTGTTTAGTTTTATTTATTTTTTTCAGCAGTTATTAGTTTTGATCAGTTTAAGGCTTTTGTATGCTGGTTTGACTATCAATTTTTCTTTTATTCTTTCATCTATTTTCCTCACCAATTTTTCTCTCAGTTCAAAGGAGTTGATATGAGCCATCACTCCTAGGTACGAGTTGGCGCTAGTAATAAATTTTTTCAGGAACGGCACATTTTGGCACATATAGGGTTTCATTTTCACCGCGTCGTTCATTTCGTTGAATGCGGCCGTTGCGTTGTGTCTCAATCTTTTTCCGGGTAGCATGGTTGAGTTTTTGAATTTCACGCCCACGAATTCCACGCCTTGGCTCACTGCTTGCAGGTATCGTTTTTTGGGGTGCAGTCTAAGTCCCAGATTTTCTTTGAGGTATTCGTCTATTTGCGGCACGAGTTCTTTGAGGAAGTTTTTCGATTGGTGCACCAAGTAGAAGTCGTCCACATATCGTCCATAGTGTTGCACTCCGAGTTCTCTTTTCACGAAGTTATCGAATGGGTTAAGGAACACGTTAGAGAACAGTTGTGACGTAAGGTTGCCTATTGGCAGTCCGCTATCTTTCGGTGTATGGAACAGGCTTTTTGTTCTTGGCAGTCCATACCAGTCGCCCACTGATCCTTTGATTATGCATCCCAGCGTTGGGTTATTGAATATCACTTCTTTGAGCAGATATTTTGTCAGTTCGTCTTCTGTTTCCAGCGCTTTGGTGCATTGGTAGAACAATTTTTCGCGCGGTATATTCATAAAGTAGCCTTCTATATCGAGTTTGAGTATCCATGCTTCTTTTTTATAATTTTCCGTTGCGCTTTTGGTATGGTGTTGCAATCTTCTCACCGCGAACAGAGTACCTTTTCCTTTGCGGCACGAGTAGCTATCGTGAATAAATTTGCGTTCAAACACCGGTGCTATTCTGTTAAACAGCAGGTGGTGCACTACTCGATCGCGAAATTCGGCAGCGAATATTTCGCGTTGCACCGGTTTTTTGACAATAAAGCAGCTACTTGGTCCTACTTTATATGTACGCGTGTCGAGTTCTTTGGCCAGCAGGAAGAGGTTTCTTTCCAGGTCTATTTCAAAGTTGAGTTGACTTCGGGTATTTCGTTTATTTTTCCTGGCTGCTTTGTACGCTTCCATTATCTCCGTCATCAGTTCGATCATCTTTCGTTTGATTATATTTATACCATGCTTCTAATTGTTCGTATATTGCTTGGGTATGCAGTGTGATTTGAGCTTGTAATTTTGTTGAAATTTGGCGCATATCACCCAGCATACGGCATTGGATATTCACGCGCACGAGCATTTCGCGCGCGGTATTTATTTCGCGTATTTTGTGATCTTTTGCAAGATTAGCTCTATAGATAATTATGCAAAGTTCTGTTACATCATTTTTGATCTTTTCGACCAACGTGTATCTGTATTCTCTGTTGACGTTCGACGTTGCTTGATATATCAGCATCAACAGGTCGTACGTTTCTTTGAACACTTTCAGTTGTGAGTAGGTTGCCATTTTCAGGTTTAATATTTTTCGTACCTAGTTTATTGTGTTGTGCGACAAAGGAGGATGGGATGGGATGGGAAAGTAAAAAAGCTAAGAGGGTGTTGCTACATTTTTTTGGGGGAGCTTGAGGCTTCTGCGTGGTACTACCTCCGCTTGGCCTATCGCTCACAGCCTGCTAAAATGTGGTAAATGCTGGGGGCTAGAACAGCTACTGCACACAGCGCACGGGGAATCCGTTAGAACGATTGTTGTTATTCTGCGGATTTACGTAACCGCTGTTGAAGTTCAGATTACGGCCGTTGGTAGCATTATACACTGAACTACTCCAATAGTTGCCGTTCGAGGTAACGTTGTTGACTGAGCCATTGCCGTTGTCGCGATACCCTGAGGCTGGAAAGGACAGTCTATACGCTAGAAGTAACCACTCTAATAGGAGACCGAGAGAGCTCCGCAGCCCTGATGACAATGGCATCCGGCCGCAGAAATGAGCCCTCGATCTGCCCAATTTTTTCGACTCCTAGCAACGGACATTTTGTGCATTCACACTTTTTTTCCGAATCTTTTACAACTAAGAGCGGGTTACTGAATTTACCAGTCACACTATGACAAATCATGGTTAGTTAACCTATCATACTCCGGACACACCCTCTTATATTAATATCTCAATGAACTGTTTTTTTATTTTATCTGTTCGTT
>JAVWYC010000022.1:0-15227 GCA_036661755.1 Mucinivorans sp.
GAAAACTTCGTTTTTCTGAGCCTGTTCTTGAAAACTTCGTTTTTCTGAGCCTGTTCTTGAAAACTTCGTTTTTCTGAGCCTGTCCTTGGAAACGTCGCTTTTCTTAACTGCTCTCTTGAAAACTTCTTTGTCTGAACCGATCCTAGGGTGATTCCTTTTGGATACCACAAAAAAATCAAATCTTTACTACACGCAACTTTGCATATTTGAGCAACAACGTCTTATGACCATGAGCCACAAAATCAACCTCAACCATAGTGTCAGTCGGCGTTTTCTCTATCGACGAAATTACACCATTCCCAAAACGCTCGTGAGCCACCGTCGCACCAATAGTTAAATCACCCTCGGAAGCCACCGAAACACCCTCGGTCGAAGTTATCTTCTTGAAATTATCTGGCCCTGCCGAATTGGTTGTGTAATATCGCTTCACAGGACGAGCTGAACCCCTCGGCGGCAAAGGAGGCGTGTAAGCCGACGGCGACTGTGAACCACCACTCACCCCCGCCCACGACGATGTCTTGCGCCGCGCAACTGACGAAAATGGCGAATTATCATCGTCATCGCCTGCACTGATTTGGCACAAATACGAAGGCGAAAGATCTAAATACTGCTGATCTATCTGCTCGATAAAACGACTCGGCGTAGTGTTCTTTATATCACCCCACTTGAAACGACTCATCGCATGACTAATCGTGGCGCAAATACGCGCCCTGGTCAAGGCTACATAAAACAAACGACGCTCTTCTTCGATCTGCGCAAGATCTTCCGTGCCATGCACCGACGGAAAAAGCTCCTCCTCGAGCCCCACAAGGTAGGTGTGGTCAAACTCCAAACCTTTGCTCGAATGCACGGTGAGCAAGGTCACATGCGGTTTGCCATCACTCGCCTCTTGATCCATATCTGTCAGTAACGACACTTCATTGAGCCACTCCCCGATAGTCATATGGCGATCTGAAGTCGTGGTCACAAGGGGTTGATCGGCAGCTTCGGGCCCCATAGCAGGTTGAGTGACAAAGCTTTTGATTGAGTTCAACAGCTCTTCGATGTTGTCTAATTTGGTTCGATCCTCGATCGCCTTGCTGAGCGAATAGAAAGCCACAAGGCCCGAACTACGTGCCGCTTGCGAAGCAAATTCATAGGCGTCGAGCTCGTCGCGCAGCTTAGATAGCTCACCAAAAGCCTCCAAAAAGCGCACTATACCGCTCTTGGCCGGGCCACGTATGCCAATTTGTTCGGCGTTCATGGCGCACAAAACTTTGAAAATCGATGTGCCATTTTGCAGAGCCGCCTGTTCGATTTTTTCCATCGATGTAGCCCCAATACCACGCGCTGGCACGTTGATAATTCGTTTCAGAGCCTCGTCGTCGTCTGAATTGACCGCCAGACGCAGGTAGGCCAACATATCTTTGATTTCGGTTCGTTGATAAAACGATTGGCCGCCATAGATTTTGTAGGGGATATTTCGTTGACGCAACGCCTCTTCAAAGGCGCGCGACTGCATATTGGTGCGATAGAGAATCGCCACCTGAGAGGGCGAGACGCCAGATCGAATTTTGATCGTAATGTCGCTCACCACTTGGTAGGCCTCGTCTTTGTCGCTCATGCAGGTGAGTACACGAATTTTATCGCCCATAGCCTGCTCAGAAAAAAGCGTCTTTTCGAGCCGCTGTTCGTTGTGTGCAATAAGCGAATTGGCCGCCTGAACAATGGTGCGTGTCGAACGATAATTTTGTTCGAGTTTATAGACCTGACAACCGCTGAAATCTTTTTGGAACTTCAAAATATTTTCGATTCGCGCCCCACGAAAAGAGTAAATCGACTGCGAATCATCGCCCACCACACAGACATTCCCGTGAATGGCGGCTAACTTCTTGACTATCAAGTATTGCGAGAAATTTGTATCTTGATACTCATCCACCATAATGTAGCGAAACATTTCGCCATAGCGAGCCGCAACTTCCGGGTGATCGCGCATCAAGATATTCATATATAATAATATGTCGTCAAAATCCATGGCGCCATTGGCCTTACACCGTTGGCAATAGATGGCATAGATGCGATATATTTCACCCAT
Source organism: Mucinivorans sp. (assembly GCA_036661755.1). Classification (GTDB taxonomy): domain Bacteria; phylum Bacteroidota; class Bacteroidia; order Bacteroidales; family Rikenellaceae; genus Mucinivorans. The sequence continues at coordinate 2,075 of JAVWYC010000022.1, forward strand.
ATGTGCTTGGCTGTCTTCGCTTCTCGCGGTTTCGTTGGCCGCATAAGCCGCCGGTGTGATGAGTGAATTTTTGGCCAATGAGATACGGGCATAAACTGCCTGAGGTTTATATTTTTCTTCCGGCAATTCGGCTTCGCGTATAATACTTTTTATCAGATTCTTAGAATCGGCAGTTTCGTAGATCGTAAAATTCTCGTTAAAGCCAATTAATTGGGCTTCGCGAACCAAAATTCGTCGAAAAACTCCGTGAAAAGTACCCATCCATAAGCCACGTAATTGATCGACCGGCACTATTTCTTCGATCCGGGTACGCATTTCGCGTGCCGCTTTGTTGGTGAAAGTCAGCGCCAGAATATTCCACGGTTTGACCCCACTTTGGATCATGTGCGCAATACGATAGGTGATTGTGCGTGTTTTTCCACTACCTGCACCTGCAATAATAAGAGCGGCACCTTCAAAATTTTCGGCTGCCGCACGTTGCTGTGCATTCAAACCATCGAGATAATTCTGTGACATACTTTTTTCTGCTGAACAATTCATCTTGCAAAGATACAAAAAAAGGGCGAATTGCCCTTTTTTTAATTATTAAGTTATAAAGACGGTCTCTGAAAGCTATATTTCCCAAGGGGGCAAGGCCTAAAAGAGGATGTTTACTCTCTGTGGATGAGCGCTTTAAGTACCGGTAATTCAATGCCCGGCGCTGTTGTTTGGGCGAGACCACTATCAGATCGTTTTTTCTGAGAAGCTGTTTCAATTTGTTTTCCCGATTTTATTACTGCAATTTTCGAGTCTGTTTTTTCATAATTAGCCGAGATAGTAGTGGACTTTCGGCTCAAAAATCAGCAAAAAAAGGGCAAAAAGGGTAGTGATAAAATGTTGGAAAGAAATTGAAATAGATTCTTAGTACTTATCGCATTTAATTTCTTGGAATGCTTGCGGGTGTTGACATACAGGGCAAATATCGAGAGCTTGTGTGCCTACATATTCGTGGCCACATTCGCGGCAACGCCATACTTGTTCTGTGGCTTTGCTGAACACTGTTTTGGCCTCCACTGTTTCTAGCAATTCGCGATAGCGTTGTTCGTGATGTTTTTCGATTTCGGCTATTTGGCGGAATTTGCGAGCCACTTCGGGGAAACCTTCTGCGTCGGCAATTTTGGCAGCCTCGGGATATAGTTCATACGCTTCTTCGTGTTCGCCACCAGCTGCGGCCAATAAGTTTTCGGCCGTTGTTCCGATCATACCGGCAGGATATTTAGCTGTAATTTCGACCATACCACCTTCCAAAAATTTGAAAAATTGTTTGGCATGTTGTTTTTCGTTAGCTGCCGTTTCGTCAAAAAACTTAGCGATCACCTCGTAGCCCTCTTTGCGAGCTTGTGAGGCGAAAAAATTATAGCGCGTACGCGCTTGGCTTTCGCCGGCAAATGTAGCAAGTAGATTTTTTTCGGTTTGTGTTCCTTTTAATGATTTGGTCATAGTTGTTTGATTTTGGTTTGTTAGGTTAATAATTGCTTGACGTGCCTGAATAATATCGTGTGCCATTTGGTTCTTTAGGTTTTCGATGCTCGTAAAACGAACTTCGGGGCGAATGTATTGCAAAAGTGTAACAAAAATTTTGCGCCCATATAGATTTCCATCAAAATCGAGCAAAAAGCACTCTACGTTAGCCTCCCCCGTGCCATCCACCGAAGGGTGTGTGCCGATAGCCACCACACTGTTATAATAAGCCCCCGCAAGCTCAACACGCGCCAAATAGACACCACACCGCGCCGGGCAACCATCCGGCAAAGCAATATTGGCTGTCGGGAAGCCCAACCCACGCCCCAATCCTTTACCTCGAATTACGACGCCTGCTATAATTATTTCGCTTTTTTTGTTTGTCACATTGCAAAGATAGAAAAATTTAATTAATTTTGCTCAACTAACGAACATTAAAAGTTAATGCCAAAGAGTCATAAAATATATTATTCCATGGGACAGGTATGCGAAATGTTCGACCTGCCTGCTTCGACAATTCGTTTCTGGGAGACACGTTTCACTACCTTGCGTCCAAAGAAAAACGCCAAAGGCAATAGACTATTTTCGGCCGACGATATAGAAACGCTCAAACTCATCTACCACTTGACCAAAGAAAAAAAGATGACACTTTCTGGGGCTCAAAAGTTTTTGATGCAAAAACGCGTGGCCGCTAAGGGCGAGATGAGCTTGGTGGAGATGCTCCAAAAAGTGAAGGCCACTTTGCTCGAAATTCGGCAGGAACTCGAATCCACAGAAACACGATCGGAACTTGACACAATAATCACCGGTGAACAGGTCGAAACCATAGAACCAAACACAGAGATCAAAGAAAAAGTCGAGCCCGCAATCATACCTATCACCCCGCCAAATACGCCGCGAGCGACAATGGAACAAATAGCAGCGCTAGACATCAAAGCGCAAGAAGAGGCCGAACTGGCCACCGCAGAAGAGGAATCTACGCCGCCCGAAAAACCAAAATATATCGAATTGACACTCTTTTAGATACTTACGCCCTTACGCCCCAAGAAAACACGATGACAATCCAAGAAACAATAGCGATAATCGAACGTTTTGCGCCGCTCGCCTTGCAAGAAAAATGGGATAATAGCGGGCTGCAAGTGGGGGGTGATACCTCGCTTGATGTGAGCGGAATGGTGCTCTCGCTCGACATTACGCATCGCGTCTTGGATCGCGCCATCGAAAGTCACTCGAATCTTGTCGTTTCGCATCACCCTTTGCTTTTTGATGGTGTGAAAAATATTGTGGAAAGCGACACTGTGGGCTCTATTATTTGGCGAGCCATCAAAAACGAGATCACCCTTTACGCCTTGCACACTCCGGCCGATTCGGCGTCAGGCGGCATAAACGATTTTTTGGCCAACACTTTGGGGCTGAATAATATAGTGCCGCTCGAGGGTTCGTCACTCGATGCCACGGTGGGCATGGGGCGCGTGGGCGATTTGAGGCGTGCAATGAGTGTAGATGAATTTGGCGATCTGTTGCGTGATAAATTTTCACTGACAACAGTGCCCTGCAGCGCTCATCGACGCTCTGATATGGTGCAACGTGTGGCGCTTTGTGGCGGTTCGGGGGGCTCGCTTATCGCGACAGCTATTGCTTCCGGAGCCGATGTTTTTGTGTGTGGCGATCTGAAATATCACGATTTTCAACGCGCCGACAACGCTATAACACTCTATGACATTGGTCATTATAATAGCGAGATTTGTTTCGTCGACATTATTACCAATGTTTTACAGAAAGAAGTATTGAAAAATCAGAAAAAAATTCATACCTTTGCGATCCACTCTGTAAAAGACAATTTTATATCATATTATGGCCACTAAAACAGCAAAACAAACTAACGAAATCGTAGAGCTTTCGACCTCAGAAAAGATCGCCGCCCTATACGAACTTCAAACGCTCGACAGTCGCATTGATCAGATCAATTTCATCAAGGGTTCGCTCCCGCTCGAAATATCGGACATGCAAGACGAGATTGCTGGTATCGAAGCCAAAATTTCCGGCTTTCTGACCGAATCGGATACATTGCTTACCGATGTAAAAACAAAAAAAGGAGAAATAGAAGCCGCTAAAATTGCAATAGCCAAATACGAAGAGCAACAAAAAGAGGTGCGCAATAATCGCGAATTTGAATCAATAGGCAAAGAAATTGAGTTCCAACAGCTCGAAATTGAACTGTGCGAAAAACGAATCAAAGAATTTACAGCCGACTCCAAAGTGAAAAAAGCACTCGCTAACGAGACCAAAGATATTCTTGAAGATCGTAAGAAAGAGCTGCAAATCAAACAAGCAGAGCTTGAAAGCATAGAGACAGAAACGGCCGACGAAATCAAAATCCTAACCGCTAAACGCGAAGTGCTACGCGCCAAGATCGAAAAACGTATTCTTGACGCCTACACTCGTATCCGCAGCAACACACGCAACGGTTTGGCGGTGGTTACTGTCACTCGCGATGCTTGCGGGGGGTGCTTTAACCGCATTCCGCCACAACGACAAATCGACATTCAAAGTTTCAAGAAAGTGATCGTTTGTGAATATTGTGGCCGCATTTTGGTGTCCAACGACTTAGACACAAGCGCAAAGCCCGAATAAACGTAATTTTGTGTTTGTCATGCCCGAGGTGTCAATTTGGCATATCGCTATTGACAAAATGACACAACAACCGTCTTGGCATACTTTGTGATATATTATCGAATTAGATTCCGAAGAATTAATAACAATCTAAAAAATACTTGCCTATCGAACTGCAATTTTACTCATTTTAATAACTTAAAAAGAAAGGAGTAATCTATTTATGACAACTCAAGAGGGAAGCGATGAACAATTGCTAGTTGCCGATTTTGCAGCAGGAGATACGCAGGCAGTAGAAACACTTATCGAACGCCACCGTAAAAGGGTATACAACTATATTCTGATGATGGTTCGTGATCGTGCTTTGGCTGACGATATTTTTCAAGAGACTTTTATCAAGGTAGTAACTTCGCTCGAAGCAGGGCGCTACACTCACGATGGAAAATTTGTATCTTGGGTTTTGCGCATTGCGCACAATCAAGTGATCGATTATTTTCGTGCCAAAAAAGGCAAGCGTCAGATCACATCGACCGACGTTGGTTACGAGGTGTTGGGCAATTGCCAATCAGAGGACAACAATGCCGAACAAACTATCATATCCGACCAAACGGCAGATGCGATCCGCACTTTGGTGGATAAATTGCCTGCCGAACAACGCGAAGTGATTGTTATGCGTCACTATATGGATCTATCTTTCAAGGAGATAGCCGAACAGACGGGTGTTAGCATCAACACTGCATTGGGTCGTATGCGTTATGGTTTGATCAATCTTCGCAAATTGATTGACAGTTCGCCGGCCACTGCTTATTCTTTGGCCTAGCGATCCATCGGGCCTAGCGCGATCCATCGGACTTAGTAATCCATAGGCCAACACCACATCATTTTGGTTGTAGTTTTGGGCAACACAAACGAGAGTGGTCGAGAAATTAATATTTCTCGACCACTCTCATTTTTACTTGATCTTTTTTTTTGCGCAAGATCAATACCGCCTACAAAAAAAGACGAGTTACACTAAGCGGGTAACTCGTCTCGAAAGAATACAATATCGCAAATAATACAATATTACGTTGAGTGAATAAATTCGTGTCGAACCTTTATGATGGTATATTATTTAGCGATCACAATGTTCATTGTTTTGGCCGCTACAAAGGGCTTTGAAGCGTAAAAATAGCCATGATACTTGCCGCTATCACCCCACGAATTTTTTACTTTATAGTATTTCGTTCCATGTTGATCCACCGCCGTGCCTACGATTAGCATGCCGTGGTCGTCAGTTGTTTTGTAATTATCAAATTCTTGCTGACGAAGTTCTTGTGTGACAACCACTTCTGGCGCATTCAAGTTTGCATTCAATTGTGCCTCTTTTTTCTCGGCTTCGGTCAATGTGCTCCACTTTGCTTTTTCTGAATCAGCCAACGACTCTACGTTTGCCTGAGGCAACACAGCAAAACCTTTGTTATACTGAAACCCCTTTTCGCTGACATCCGACGCCCACAGCACAGCCTTACCTTCGCTCAAAGCCTTGTCAATGAGTGCAATAAATTGATCGAGCGGCACATTGCGCGACACACACCACGCCCAATTATCGGGCACTTCAACCGCAAAATCTACGCCAAACGGATGATGAGTAAAGCTGGTATATGATTGATAATCAGAACCTTTAAGTCCCAACGAATCGGCAAACGAACGTGGCGTATACTCCACACCGTTGTATGTGAATTTAGCAGGCACAGCACCCAAATAGGCGTCCAAAATGCCATTCAAACCATTTTGCCAAGCTGTGGAAAGGCTGCGATTTGGATTAGCAATCACAGCGTCCATATAGGCTTTGATGGTACGATCCAGTTCGCCGTGCAAGTGTTTATCTGTACCGTAATTGAGCCCCGTGTACACATTTTCGGGCACAATACCGTATTTGTCAATCACATTAAAAACATCATGCGTTGCGCCACCACCGGCCAGGTTGATCGAGCCGTGCATGCGTGCATATTTGATCGCTTTGTCAAAATACGAGTGACGCACGATCCACATTTCCGATAGGTCAAGTGTATCTTTACCTCGACGCAGTAACTCGCTTTCAACGAGCGCAATACCAGAAAAACTCCAACAAGTTCCGCTCGATGCTTGATTTTTGACACTCGTTGTCGGATTTATTTTTACGTCCGTAAAAATGCGTTCCGCGACTGGTTTTGCAGCATTTTTATCTGCTTTTTTTTGCGCTGAAACGCTGAGTGATAGCACACTTAATGTCAAAAGGGCTAACGTTACGATTGATTTTTTCATATTTATGTTGATTATAATTGACTTAAAGTGTAGAGTAAAAATTTATAAAAACGATCTACCGTTTCGATGTTCACCTTTTCGTCTGGCGAGTGAGGGAATCGCATCGTAGGGCCAATGGAAATCATGTCTAGACCCGGATATTTCACTCCTATTATGCCACATTCCAAGCCGGCGTGAATGGCTTTAACGGCAGGCGCACTCCCAAACAATTTTTCGTAGCCGACCTTCATTGTGGTCAGAATTTTAGAGTTGGTATCTGGCGCCCAACCGTCGTAGTTGTTCTCTTCGACCACCTTGGCACCAGCCAATTCAAAGACTGCACGAATCATGGCCGAAAGTTCGCGTTTGCCATAGTTTACCATGCAACGAGTCATAAAGATAACTTGCATTTTGCCATCTTCGACAATCACCTGCGAAAGGTTGGTTGACGTTTCAACCAGCGCTGGCACAGAATCGCTCATACGCATAATTCCGTTCGGAGCCGCCGTGAGCGCAGCAATAATACGTGTTTGATCGGCGCCGTTGATGACAATCGAAGGGCGATCGCACTTGGTAGCCGAAAATTTAATATCATCTTCAACCACGCTAAATTCGCTGATGATTCGGGCCTCAAAATCTTTGACTTCTGCTTCAAACGCTTGGCAGAGCGCCTTAGGCACGGCCACCAAGGCACGCGCTTCACGAGGAATTGCATTTCGCAATGAGCCGCCATTGATTGTGGAGATCCGAATTTCATTGGCCGCTATTCTTTCGCGCAGAAAGCGCACCATTATTTTATTCGCATTTGCTCTTTGGAGTATGATTTCAGCCCCGGAGTGGCCACCTTTCAGACCACGCAAATCCAATACATAACCCTGCATATCATCTGGCGAGGCCTCTTTTTTGTAGTTCATTGTGGCGATATTATTGACCGCACCCGCACAACCGATATAGAGTTCGCCCTCGTCTTCCGAATCGAGATTGATTAATATAGAGCCACTTAGCATATCTTTGCCCAAACCGTTGGCCCCCGTAAGCCCGGTTTCTTCATCAATTGTAAATAGCGCTTCGATGGCCGGATGAACAGCCGTCCGATCGCTCAAAATAGCGAGCATAGCCGCACAGCCGATGCCGTTGTCGGCGCCAAGAGTGGTGTTGCGCGCCTTTACCCAACTGCCATCTACATAGGCTTCTATGGGGTCGGTAGTAAAGTTAAACTTGATGTCAGAATTTTTTTGAGGCACCATATCAACGTGTGCTTGCAAGGTCACTTTTGGGCTTTTTTCTTTGCCTGCGGTGGCTGCTTTGGCAATCATAATATTGCCCGTTTCGTCGATTTTATAGGACAAATCGTGTTCTATGGCAAATTCTTTGAGGTAATTGATCAAGGCAGCTTCGTGCTTGCTGGGGTGCGGAATAGCACAAATTTCAGCAAAGCGGCTCCACAACGCTACTGGTTGTAATTCGTTGATTTTCATATGTTTAATATTTAATATCCGTCAAAAAAAGCCCTCCCGGCACAGCCGCCGAGCTGGCTGCTGCACGATCGTGAGCCTCGATAATTTCTTCAAATTGTGCCACCGAGATCCTGCCACGCCCTACATCGACGAGCGTACCCACCACCGCACGCACCATTCCCCGAAGGAACCGGTCGGCCACGATGGTAAAGATATAGTTTTTTTCTGTAAATTCCCAATCTGCGCGTTCGATTTTGCAAATTGTAGTCTTGTTGTCGGACTTGGTTTTAGCAAAAGAAGCGAAATCGCTATGTTCTAGTAATTTAGATGCCGCCAGCTGCATTTCTACTTTAAGTAGAGGTGTTGTGAGCAGCCATCTTTCATCGGTTCTAAATGGCTCTTTCTCTCTGGCTATAAAGTATTTATACTCGCGCCTTGTGGCGTCGAAACGCGCATGCAAATCGCTGGGATAAATATCAAAAATTGCAATATCGCGTGGGAGGCACGAATTGAGGTGCGAGATAAACTCTTGGTTTAGCTCACGATCGCCAACATACTCAAAATGAGCATAATATGATGAGCTGTGAACCCCGGCATCGGTGCGCCCGCAACCAACCACGAGGCATTGGGTACGTAAAATTTTCGACAACGCTTCTTCCAACGTTTGTTGCACAGTTACTGCGTTTGGCTGGTTTTGCCAACCGTGATATGCGGTGCCTTTGTAGGCCATGTGAATAAAATATCTCATAAGTAGTGCAAATTTACAAAAATATTGGTAATTTTGTCTAATAATTCCTCTGTTTAGGAATATGAATACCGATTTTTTCGACAATCAGAAGTCTCCAATTTGATATTTGTCCACGGAAATTTTCGGCGCTTTTGTTGTGTAGCTTACATTTCAAGGGTCGCTGGAAATTACCGTGGACTAGGTTGTGGAGACACCTCGATTGTCGTAATGAAAGGCGGCTCTTGATTTTTTAATATAAAAATCGAGTGCGTTTATTTTTAGCATTAATTGGGTCACTGTTTATTTCTCTTGCATCTGTCGCTCAGTCAGTTGCGAGCAATGAGCGCGTAGTGAATGTGGCTCCGCGTGCGATTTTCCCATTCGATCCTCTATCGGGTCGTTATGTTAAAGAGTCGCTCGCTTCGGTTGTCACTTATGTTGAATCGTGGCGAGCCGACGGCACGGCAATCAACCTCACGCTCTATGACACGTTGCTCTCTGATGGATATAAAATATACAATCTGACTGAAGATAGCACGTTGATTGCTAGGGTTTTAACTTACATCAACGCAACTATCACTTCAAGTGACACTTCGGGGATTTATCGACCGTCTATTTACGATTTTCCGCAGTCGCGCACTTTTTTGACCCATTTTTCATCGGATATCGAGCACATCAAACGCTTTTTTGCCACACCGATTACCCGATTCAGCGCCCCAAAACACTTCGATCCCTATGCGCCTAACGAATTTAGCAACCTTATGCACGATTATCAAATCACAGCTTCTGGTGCCGAGTTGTCGATTTTTGCGCCCACAAAGCTAGACAATAATTTCGATGAAGAAGTCTTTATAAGTTCAATTTACAATCTGTTTTACTATGATAATCAATTAGTTACCGTTAACTTAACAGGTCGCGAAATTAAGCTTCTGCTCGAAAAAATATACGATGCACGCTACTACACCTTGCGCGGTGTGGAGAGCGATTTGCTGCACACCACCTTGCCCCCGTCTATGCACTCTTCGTTAGCCGGAACGCCGTATACGGTGAATCTGACGCGAGGTCGGGGAGCCAAAATAGAGGATTTGACACTCAACCCGAAAAAGATTTATTCGGTGGCCATGAATTCATTTGCAGCCTCGAAGCTAGGTAAAGCGATGATTTATGTAGGTAGCTACAAAATGCTACTAATAAAGTATTTACAACATTTAACTACACCAAAAATACAGGAAAATTGGTGTATGAAACCAGAAAGATGGGTGAATGAAATAAAAAAGCGCGAAAGTTTGCAAATTCATTGAAATTACGTAATTTTGTATTGGCAGATATATTATTTGCATAAATTTATAGAAAAAAACAGAAATTTAGCTAACTTTATACTTAGTTTACCAATAGCTAAAAGTCACACTATATTATATAGTGTATAGCGACAAACACACAAACGACTAATAATCAACACGATAATATGAAAGACAATTTTGTTAATCGCCACATCGGCCCAAACGAAGATCAAACAACAGAAATGCTAGCCACAATTGGCGTTGGCTCTGTGGAGGAGTTAATTGACCAAGTGGTGCCAAAAAATATTCAATTACCTCAGCCGCTCGATCTACCTAGCGGCATATCAGAATACGAATTTGCACGCCAAGTGCGCGCCATGGGGCAACGCAACACCCCCCTGCGTACATTTATCGGTATGGGATACTACGGAACAGCGACCCCGGCGGTGATCACACGTAATATCTTTGAAAATCCATCGTGGTATACTTCTTACACGCCCTATCAGGCCGAAATTTCGCAAGGCAGGCTCGAAGCGTTGCTCAATTTTCAGACCATGGTCTGCTCGATGACGGCAATGGAAATTTCTAACTGCTCCTTGCTCGACGAAGCCACCGCGGCGGCCGAAGCCGCCTCAATGATGTTTGCTTTGCGTTCGCGAACAGCACTCAAAGAGGGACGCAACTTGCTTTTTGTTGACGAAAATATTTTTCCGCAAACGCTGGATTTAATTCTAACTCGCTGTGAACCACTGGGAATAGACATCGCTCTTGATAATTTCTATGATTACGAATTTTCGGGACGTGAATTTGGCGCCATCGTGCAATATCCGGCCGCCAATGGCGAGATTTGTGACTACACTGCCTTTACCTCGAAGTGTCATGACGCGGAAATCATGGTGACAGCGGCAGTCGATATTTTGGCCCTAGCGCTGCTAAAAGCTCCTGGCGAATGGGGGGCTGATATTGCAGTTGGCTCTACTCAACGTTTTGGCGTGCCGATGGGTTTCGGCGGCCCGCATGCCGGCTATTTGGCTACAAAAGAGAGTTTTAAGCGCTCGATGCCCGGTCGGATTATTGGTGTTTCAGTCGATCGTCTGGGTAATCCGGCCTTGCGACTTGCGCTCCAAACACGCGAACAACACATCAAACGCGACAAAGCAACTTCTAATATTTGCACCGCTCAAGCTTTATTGGCCACCATGGCCGGTATGTATGCCGTTTATCACGGCGCACAGGGCATTCGCTCCATTGCCCAACATTGCCATGCAGCCGCCGCGACAACGGCCACCGCACTCGAAAAGCTGGGCTACAACGTATTGACCGACAACTATTTCGACACACTAGAAGTAGAAGTCGAAGACTCTTCTATTATTTGTGATTTAGCCGAAATTCAAGGCCTCAATTTATTTTACCCGGAACAGACAATCGTTCGTTTGAGCTTCGACGAGATCACCTCGATTGAAGAGATCAACCGCATTGTGAAGGCTTTTGCCATCGCCATCGGAGGCGATAATTTCCCCGAAATAATGTGTTTGGACAACAAACAAACTTTCGACAACGATTTCACACGCCAAAGCGCGATCTTGACACAAGATGTTTTCAAGAAATATCACTCAGAAACAGAATTGATGCGTTACATCAAAATGTTGGAACATCGCGATATTTCGTTGGCCGATTCGATGATTTCGCTCGGTTCGTGCACCATGAAACTCAACTCGGCCGTTTCGATGATGCCACTTTCGCTCGCTCAGTGGAGCGACGTGCACCCATTCGTACCGGTTGGCCAAGTGGCTGGCTATATGCAACTTATCGACGAATTAGATCATGATCTATCCATCATAACCGGTTTCTCTAAGATGAGCTTTCAGCCCAATTCCGGCGCCAACGGCGAATATGCGGGTTTGATGGTGATTCGCGCCTATCATGCCTCGCGCGGACAATCACACCGCAATTTGGTGCTCATTCCCTCGTCGGCTCACGGAACCAACTTCGCCTCGGCAGCCATGGCCGGCCTGAAAGTTATAGTCACAGCATGCGACGAGCATGGCAATATTGACCTGGCGGATTGGAAAGCAAAAGCGGAGGCAAACAAAGATAATTTGGCCGCCTGCATGATCACCTACCCATCAACTCATGGAATTTTCGAGAGCGAAATTCGCGAACTTGTCAAGGCTGTACACCAAGTTGGCGCCCAAGTTTATTATGACGGAGCCAATATGAATGCCGTTGTGGGATTGTCGAGCCCGGGATTTATTGGAGCCGATGTGTGTCACTTGAATCTGCACAAAACATTTGCCATTCCTCACGGTGGCGGTGGCCCGGGGGTGGGTGCAATTGGCGTGGCGGAACATTTGGTGAAATTTCTGCCGTCTCACCCACTGGTTAAATGTGGTGGTAATGAGGGGATTACGGCGGTAGCTGCGGCTCCATTCGGTAGCGCTTCCGTGCTGCTAATTACGTATGCTTACATCAAAATGATGGGTGGCGATGGGCTGCGACGCGCTTCGCAAATGGCAATAGTGGCGGCCAATTACATGGCCTCGAAACTCAAAGGACAGATAGAAATAGTGTATAGCGGACAAACCGGTCGCGTTGGACACGAGACTATTTTGGACTATCGTCACTATCGAGCCGAATATGGAGTGGAATGTGGCGATATTGCGCGTCGCTTGATGGACTACGGTTTTCATGCGCCAACGCTCAGTTTCCCGGTACACGACACATTGATGATTGAACCGACAGAGAGCGAAGATAAAGAGGAGTTGGATCGTTTTATGGAAGCCTTACTCTCTATCAAGGCCGAATGCGTGGCTAATGTCGGGGTGGAGGATCACTTGGTGCGCAATGCACCACACACAGCACTTGAAATTGCGTCAGATGGTTGGGCGCATCCTTACACTAGGTCAGTGGCTGCTTTTCCGCTTGATTGGATCGGCAAGAGTAAGTTTTTCCCATATGTATCGAAAATAGACAATGGCTATGGCGACCGTAACTTGGTGTGTTGCACCGAGTAAACCAAGTTTTGTTGCGTAACTTGCACTGAGTATCTAGAACGCTTAGCGAAAGTTACGCAATAAAAAACAACGTCATTGCGTTACATATAAGTTGTTTTGATTAATCACGCCATTAAGCCCTCTTGCCAAGTAGGATCGGCGAAAGGGGGAGTCAACAGCACGCTCACTATAAAAATAGCTAGTGACGTTGCTTTTTGATGGAACCATATTGGGCTTATGGTTGATTAATTTATTATCTCCTTAAAATCAATTTAGCTGCTCATTGTCGGTCAAATAACCACTTAAAAGTTGTTTTGATTT
>JAVWYC010000023.1:0-15226 GCA_036661755.1 Mucinivorans sp.
ATGAACTGTGGGGGTCTGGGGGTACACAAACCCCCAGGATAGAACAAACTAAAAAGCTAGTAAAGAAATAGAGCCAAGATAGAACAAACAAAAAAGATAGTACAAACTAAAAAACTAGAATAGCTTTGCTCGCCGCGCAACCGCGCTATCTTGGGGCAGGCGTGCCCCAAACCCTCGCTGACAATCACAAAACCCCCTGACGCCAAGCAAGCAACAAACGATAAGCACCCACCGGACAACGAGCACAAAGACCACCGGAACAATAAAGCGTGCGAAGCTCAATAAGAGCCTGCGAATCGGTGGCCGTCCTCACACAAAAACCCGCCTGAAAATACAAACGAGTGTACATGTTGTTCTCGCCCTCAAGCAAATTCAATATGTCGAGCGAACGAGTGATCAAATCATCACGATGATTCGCCGTGCCATAAGCCCAGATAAAAGGAACTACAAAATTGATAATCACTAAATTTAACTTCTGGACACTCATCGTGTCGCTAGCCGCCTGACCGCGAATGGGCGTCGAAGGGGCATGGTAGTAACGCCAATAAGAAGGCAACTGAACATCAAACAAAGCGTAGAGGTCGGCCTTGGTGTGGCAGTCGAGGATCTCACGCGCTAGATTGGGCGTGCGGGTGAGTATGGTGGCCGCCCGCACGATAGAAATGGCAGGCGCAGAAGATGGACGAGTGTGGAAACTTCGCCAATCAATGATCGGCTCACCAATCGAATTTTCGTGACGAAAAGCCTGCCACTCACTTTGCAGGTCGGCGGTGTAAAAATCCGGATTTTCGCAATCCAAATAACCCGCCACGCCGAGCATCATCGCCTCCACCAAATGTTCCCTATGGGTGTGACGCACAATGTATTGATAGGGTAACGCACGCGCCAAATTCTCGAAGTCGCGCTTCTTGTCCTTATAGCCCCACGATCGCAAAAAACTGATATAAAAAGCCTCGCTCCAACTATCAAATTCGCGAACCAAACTGATAATCTCGCGCCCTTTACGTTCGATGCGATTGCTCACCAAACGTTCGATAACAGCCTCGCGCGCCAAGGGGCCGATAGAGGCAAACCACTGTGGACAGTCGATCGGCATGCGCACATAGAGCTCCCCCAAGGGTGGGGCGGGAGTGATGGTGAGCGTTAAAATCTCTTGCCGACCGTTGATGATAACCTTGTCGCGCGAGCCAACAATGTGAAGCGTGATGTCGCGATTCGTGTCGCTCAATTCGCTGCTCAGAGCGTCGAAACAGGCAGTGCCACAAACGACACTGCCCGATTTTGGGTCGAAGAGCTCGATTCCCGTAAAACGATATTCGTCATCGTCGGTGGCCCTACCCAACGAGGTAACACTACGCGCCACAGAATCCGAAAAGGATAGATCACAGGCTCCGAAAAGTCTATTACACCATATCAATTTTAGAAAATCTTTGTCAATCACTGTTTGTTTTAAGTAGGGGGGTACTATTCTTTGCTAAGGTATTGGTCTATGGCGCGCGCTGCTCGCCGCCCGGCTCCCATGGCCAGAATGACAGTAGCCGCACCGCTCACCACGTCGCCACCGGCAAAAACGCCGGCGCGCGTTGTCGCTCCATCGGCCGAAGCCACTAGGCAGCCTGGCGAGGTGATCTGTAGGCCCGGTGTTGTTTGGGCGATCAGCGGGTTGGGCGAAGTGCCGAGAGCCATCACCACCGACGAACATTCGATCGTAAAATCGGAGCCCTCCACAGCACGCGGCGAACGACGACCGGAAGAATCGGGCTCGCCAAGAACCATGCGCTGACACAAAATGGCACGAACCGCACCGTGCTCGTCGCCCAGTATGGCCAATGGATTGGTGAGCATTTCAAAGACAATGCCCTCTTGCTGGGCGTGAAAGACTTCCTCTTGTCGAGCCGGCAATTCGGCTTGCGAACGGCGATAGACGATTGTCGCTTTGGCGCCCAGGCGCTTAGCCGTACGCACAGCGTCCATAGCCACATTACCCCCGCCGACAACAACGGTGTGATTGCCGGTGAAGATCGGAGTGTCGTAATCTTCGAGGTAGGCCTTCATCAAATTGTTGCGCGTTAGAAATTCGTTGGCCGACACCACTCCATTGAGGCTCTCGCCATCGATACCCATGAATTTCGGCAAACCGGCGCCCGAGCCTACAAAAACAGCTTTGAAACCCTCTTTGTCCATCAAATCGTCGATTGTCACCGTGCGCCCAACCACAGTGTCGGTCACGATTTCTACGCCAAGCGCGCGGACGGCGTCTATCTCGCGTGAGACGATCTTATCTTTTGGTAAACGAAATTCGGGAATCCCATATTGCAACACTCCGCCAGCCTTGTGCAGCGCTTCAAAGATAGTGACGCAATAACCCATCTTGGCCAGATCGGCCGCCGCCGCCAAACCCGCAGGGCCACTACCAACAACGGCTACTTTCGCTCCCTTGCCGGGGGTGAGTGGCTGTGAAGGATTGATTGATGCGTTCTTGATTTTTTCGTCACCCACAAAGCGTTCCAAAGCACCGATGGCCACCGCTTGACCTTTGATGCCCAATACACACGATCCTTCGCACTGTGTCTCTTGTGGGCACACACGTCCGCAAACGCTTGGCAAGAGATTGTCGCGCGCAATGACCTCGGCGGCAGCCGCAATGTCGCCGCCGACTATTTTGGCTATGAATTGCGGGATCTGCACCCCCACCGGGCATGCGGCCACACAGCGTGGATTCTTGCAATTCAGGCAGCGCGAAGCCTCACGCGTGGCCTGAGTGAGGGTGTAGCCATAACACACCTCATCAAAATTGGTGGCTCGGATTGCCGGTTCTTGCTCGCGGGGGGCTACTCGTGGTTCTCTCATCTTATTTTACACTTATGATTTTCTTGTTCTTTGTACATACCCATTCGGCGCATAGCCTCATCGAAATCCACTAGATGGCCGTCGAACTCGGGCCCCTCGACGCATGCAAAGCGAACCTTGCCCGCCACTGTGACTCGACACGCGCCGCACATGCCCGTGCCGTCCACCATGAGCGTATTGAGGCTCACGATGGTTGGTATGTTAAATTCGCGCGTTGTGAGGGCTACGAATTTCATCATTATCATGGGCCCGATGGCAATTACTTGGTCGAAAGTTTCGCCCTTGGCTATCAGATCTTTCATCAAGGCGGTCACCAAGCCATGGAAACCACGCGAACCGTCGTCTGTGGCCACATGCACATGGGGGGTGAGGGCGCGAAACTCGTCCTCCATGATCACATAATTTTCGTTCTTGGCGCCCAAGATCACATGAGCCTCGATGCCATGCTCTTTGAGCCATTTGACCTGCGGATAGACAGGAGCCGCCCCCAAACCGCCAGCCACAAAGAGAAAGCGTTTGTTGATGATCTCCCCTATCTCTTGGTTCGCAAATTCCGAGGCGTGGCCCAACGGGCCTACGAAGCCAACGAAAGAGCTACCGATGGGCATCGCTACAATCTTGTCGGTAGATAGGCCGATAGCTTGCACAACGATGGTGACAGTGCCCTCTTGGGCGTTGTAGTCGCATATGGTGAGTGGTATTCTTTCGCTCTGTTCGTTGGCCACCACGATAAGAAATTGACCCGGTTGGGCGGCCTGTGCCAAACGTTCGGCCTTCACTCGAATAGTCCAAATGGCAGGAGCTATCTCTTTTTTGGATAAAATTTCGTACATAAATTATAGCGTTCTTATATGATATTGGCCATTACGCGCAATTCGCGTACCGGATTCTGAGGATCGTTGGAAATAATACGCACCGTTTCGCTCATCGTGCCGAGCGTCTTGGGGCGTGCTGTGATGGTGAGTGTCGCTCGGGCAGAGGGTGCAATGCTCTGTCGATCGATAGAAAAAGTCACCGCGGGGTCTGAGCTTTCGATATGATCGATCACTAGGTCGCTCTGCCCCGAATTGCGCACTTCAAAACGGCGAGTGAGCGGCGCGCCGAGTTTTTGGTCAGAAAAATGATAGAAATAGCTCGAAAATTCTGCACGTGCCGCATTGTTACGCTCCACGGCGCTCAGCGAAGCAAAATCACGAGTAAAGACAACACTTATCCATATTTTTTCGGCCTGTTTATCGCCATTTATCACCAGCGGAACGTCGGCTTGGTGGAAGCCAAAGGCGGAACCTTTGAACTCAAAAATGATCTCGCTGCGAGCCCCCGGCCCCAAAACTGGCTCCTTGACCCTGGCTTTGAGCCATGAGGGAAGGCTCAGCGTGTCCAGGGCAATTGTGGCGCTCACGGTGAGCGAAGAGTTCGCTACCCCGATCCCTCGCACGATAGCTCGCCCTAACGGCGCGTGTTCTAAGTTGAGAGCCAAAGCCGAAAGCCGAACGCCGGCATAAATCAGATACGGGAAATCGTCCTCCATCGTTCGTGGCCGAGGGATCACAGTGCCCTCAATAGAGAGTTTCACCTCGCCCTTGGTGGTGCGTAGGTAGATGTATTTCTCGAATCGTCCGGGGCGATCGGTCGGGTCGAAACGAACGGTGAACTGAGCCTCTGCGCCCGATGGCAGTGGTTTGGTGGAATAAGTGGGCGTGGTGCAGCCACATGAGACCGAAACCGAGAGCACAACGAGCGGCTCCTTGCCGCCGTTGGTGTAGCTAAATGTGTGCTCCACCGCCCCGGCGAGCTCTTTGATCTGCCCAAAATCGTAGTTGTAGTGATCAAAAAGAGCCTGAGCCTTGGCCACAAAGCTTGTGGCGGCAAACAAAAGTATGAAAATTATTTTACGCATCTATTTTTCCGTTATTCAAAGAATCGCCCAACCTTGGCAATGGCCGAAGGGAGTGAAAAAACTACAACTCGATCGTATGGTTCGATCTCGGTGTTGCCCGTGGCGATAAAAGCCTCGCCGCCACGCACAACGCCACCAATGATGGCCTCGCGCGGGAAATTCAGATCGCGAATTTTGTTTTTTGTGGCCGGTGATTCGGCTTTGGCGATAAATTCGAGCACCTCGGCATCGCAACCGTTCAAACATTTGATGGCCTGCACATCGGTGTTCATTGTGAAACGAAAAATAGAGCTGGCCGTGGTGAGCTTCTTGTTGATGATCGTATCGATGCCCACACTCTCGGCTAGGCCAATGTAGTTGAGGTTCTCCACCTCGGCAATCACTTTTTTGACCCCCATTTTCTTGGCCAACATGGCGGCCAAAATATTGGTTTCGGCACGCCCCGTGAGCGCCACAAAGGCGTCCATGTTGTGAAGTCCCTCTTGTTCCATTACCTCGATCTTGCGCCCGTCTTCGTTGATTACTAGCGTTTTGTCGAGCATTTCGGCCATCTTGTATGCTTTTTCGGGGTTGTAGTCCACCAGTTTGACGTTGACTTCGTTTTGTAGCTCCTTGGCGATGCGTCGGCCGATGCTGCTGCCGCCAAGGATCATCAGATTGCGAATATCGACTTGTTGTTTGCCTGTGAAATTCATCACCTCGGCGGCCGACCCTTGGTTGACAATGACGTAGATCATATCGCCGATCTTAAAAAAGTCGGCGCCACGCGGAATTATGGTCACCCCGGCGCGCGAAATGGCCACGGTGCGGTAGTTCAATTTCTCGCGCGAGCGTGTCACTTCGAGCAACGTGCGGTTGGCTAGTGGCGACCCGGCTTCGACTTTGAAGGCCACGAGCACCAATTTGCCTCCCGAAAAATCGACATATTCGGTTGTCGAAGTGTGGCCGAGCAGGGTGATGACCTCCTCGGCTGCCACTTTTTCGGGATAGAACATATAGTCGATACCCATGTTGACAAATATCTCCTTGTTGCCCGGCAACAGATAGTCGGAATTATCGATACGCGCCACCACTTTTTTTGAGCCTAATTGCTTGGCAATCATGGCCGAAAGGATATTTGAATTTTCGTCTGGCGAGACTGCCAAAAACAGGTCGGAGCGTTGTGTGTCTGCCTTTTTCAAGATGGCAAATTGCGTAATATCGCCCTCTATTGTGATCAGATCGGCCGACGAGGCGAGCGAATCGAGCCTTTTTTCGCTATCGTCGATCACCGTAATATCGTGATACTCTTCGCTTAACATTTTCGCCAGGTGCGAACCTACTTCGCCAGCTCCTGCCACAATTATTTTCATTTTTTCGCTTTTTTCGACAATTTTTTTCGACAAACAAGGGCGGTGACACCTTTTTGTCGCCCGCCCTTGTCTGATTTCGCCTATTTTTTTGACTTTGTTCGCCCTAAAGAAAAAGACTCAATTCCCCGTAAGCTCTCGCTATTTTTTCAGCTCCGCAACAGCTGCCTTTGCAGTTCCGGCATATTGACCGGCAGTGACTTTCGTTAGGTATTCGATCGCCTTGGCTTTGTTTTCTTTGCCGTTGTAGGCCATACCGATAAAATAATTCACATCGCCTTTGAGCGCAGCGTCGCTTTGCAATTCGGCTGTTTTGTCTCCACGAGCAATCACAACGTCGAATTTCTTGGCGTTGTTGGCCGCTTGGATCACCAAAAGCGAAGCCTTAGGATCCGCAGGAACTAAGTCGGCCAAAGCAATAGCCTTGTCAATATCTTTGGCTTCGGCTGCCGAGGAAACACCCACCAAGACATAGTTATCGAGGTCTATTTTAGCTTGTTCGGCGTCTTGGGCGTAACGCGAATTGGTGCTGCCTTTTTCGATCACATCGTTGAACAGAGGCACCGCTTGATCTAGTTGCCCCAGCTCGGCATAAGCCTTGGCCGTGAAAGAGGCTAGTTTAATGTTGCTGTTATCTTGGGCGTAACCTTTCTTGAATATTTCGAGCGCGCCGGCATAATCTTTTGTGTTGAAAAGCTCGATCCCCTGCGACATATAAATACCCGAAATCACGCGCGAGGCTTGACGACGAATATTGACGTTGTTGTATAGGTCGGCCATCTCTTCGGCTGTTGTGAGGCTCTGGATTGCCTCGTCAAATTTTTTCTCTTTGAATTGTGTTACACCTAATTGGAGGTAAACCATCGGCAAAAGTTTTTGTACTTCTTTGGTGAGCTCCGCACCCTCGTCGCCCGCATCAATAGATTTGTTCATCGCCTCTTTGAGCAATGGGATTGCGGCTGCAAAATCTTGCGCTTTGACCTTTTCGACGGCCGAAGTGTATTTGGCGGTCGCCTCATCGAGTGTTTGTGCATAAGTTACACCAATGCTCATTAATAGTGCCACAAGGGCAAATGCAAACTTTTTCATGGAGTGTTTTCGTGTGAATGTGATTGAAAAAAATTATTACTTCTGCAAATTTGCGATTTTTTTTCTGGAATATCAAATATTTTACCTTATTTTTTCAAAAAAATCACTCACTATCTTTGCACATTCGATAGATAAAACCCCATGACGGACTATTGTTTTGGGGTGCAAAAGGTTAGGAGCGATGGTGCTATAGCCCCGTTTGGGGTCTTTTGCGCCATAGATTATAGTGCCTATCTGCGCCCAGTAGAGCGCGCCGGCGCACATCGGGCAAGGCTCCACTGTGACACATAAAGTGCACTGCGGCAAGTACTTACCCCCCAAGGTGGAGGCGGCCGCCGTGATAGCTTGCATCTCGGCATGAGCGGTCGGGTCGGATAGTGTTTGTGTGAGGTTGTGGGCGCGAGCCACAACTTGCCCCCCGGCTACAATCACCGCTCCGATAGGCACCTCGCCCCTTAGGGCAGCTTGGTGGGCTTGGTCGAGCGCCATGCGCATATATTTTTCGTCCTCTTCTTGCATTGCTTGTCTCTTGGTTTTTTATTGAGTGGAGATCACCTATAAATTATCGATCACACTCTGCATCAGGGCAATCGCATCGTACATCGTACCCAAATATTTACCCCCGGCCGCATTGCGATGCCCGCCACCATCGAAATGTTCGCGCGCGATTTCGTTCACATCGCGATCGCCAATGGAGCGCAACGAAATTTTGATGCACTCCTTAGTCTCGATCAACATGGCCGAAAAATCGACATGATCGATCGTTAGCGGAATGTTGACCATGCCCTCGGTGTCGCCAATCTGATAGTCAAAACGCTGTTTTTCGTCCATCGTCAAACTCATATAGGCTGCGTGGTGAGTTGTGCTGACAACCATTTTTTCGGACAGCAGGTAGCCCTGCATGCGTACTCGACTCTCGCTCTGCGTGTTATAGACGGCGCGATTGATGGCCGGCACATCGGCGCCGGCGTCTACCAAAGCGGCCACCGCACGAAAAAGCGTCGAGTCGAGATTGCCATAAGCGAAACTGCCCGTGTCGGTCATCATGCCAAGGTAGAGCGCGCTTGCCATCTGTGGCGTGAGCGAGCCGCCGAGCGCCTCGATAAGCAAAAAAACGAGCAACGAACTCGACGAACTATCGGTGGAGTGAAATGAGAGATCATAGCTCGGCGGGGCTATGTGGTGGTCGATCAACACGCGAGGAGCGGTGAGGTTGTATTCTAGCGCTTGGCCCATCTTGTCAGCGCGGCGGGTGTCGTTCATATCCACAACGATAATCAAATCGGCGGCAGCCAAAAAAGCGGTATTCTCTTTCTGAGCGTCTATAAAAACATCAATCTGCCTATCGGGGTCGATCCACGAGAGGAACGCCGGGAAATGGTTGGGCACAATAAATCGCACTTGGTTCCCCGTGGCGTGGAGGCGGAATTGCTGCGCCAAAAAGAGCGTAAGCGCTTGGCCTGCACCCAGAGCGTCGCCGTCGGGATTGGTGTGCGCGATCACTGCCACGCGAATGGATTGGAGTATGAGTGAAGAAAATTGCTCGACTTTGGCCGGGGTGAAGATATTTTTCATATATTTGAACATAGTTATGGCCACAAAGATAAGTATTTTTAGGCGCATTTGGCGTTTTTACTACGAAGGCTTTGCCTCGATGGAGGTGGGGCGTACGCTATGGCTAGTTGTGCTGGTCAAACTGGCCATTATGTTTCTTGTGCTGAAAATATTTTTTTTCCCTGCCCTTCTGTCCGACTATTCGGATCAAGAAAAGGCCGATTTTGTTTCACGCGAACTTATTAACCGACAAGAGAAATGAATGATTTTGTAAGTGTAGTCGATTGGAGCCGGGCTATGTTTGCCCTAACGGCGATCTATCATTGGCTTTTTGTGCCCCTCACGCTGGGTCTGAGTGTGATTGTGGCCATCATGGAGACCAAATTTGTGGTCACGGGTGACGATTTTTGGCGGCGGACAACTAAATTTTGGCTGCGACTTTTTGGTGTTAACTTTGCTATAGGGGTTGCCACGGGGTTGATCCTCGAATTTGAGTTTGGCACCAATTGGAGCAATTATTCCTACTTTGTTGGCGATATTTTTGGCGCTCCGCTAGCCATCGAGGGTATCTTCGCTTTCTTTATCGAGAGCACTTTCTTGGCCGTGATGTTCTTTGGGTGGAACAAAGTAGGGCGCAAAACACACCTGGTAGCCACTTGGCTCACAGCCTTTGGAGCCAACCTCTCGGCGCTGTGGATATTGGTGGCCAACGCTTGGATGCAGTCGCCCGTGGGCATGGCCTTCAATCCGGCAACGGCAAGAAACGAAATGGTCGACTTCTGGGCGGTGGTCTTCTCGCCGGTGGCTATCAATAAGTTTTTTCATACCGTCACCTCATCCTTTGTGCTGGCCGCGATCTTTGTGATCGGAGTCTCGGCGTGGTATCTACTTCGGGGGCGCGAGAATAAAATGGCGATACGCTCGATGCGCTTGGCGGCCGTCTTTGGACTCGTGGCCTCTCTGTGTATGATCTATACCGGCGACGGCTCGGCACGCCAAGTGGCCAAAGTGCAACCTATGAAATTAGCCGCCATGGAGGGGCTCACCCAAGGGGGGACGCACGTTGGGCTCACTCTGGTGCCGGGAGTGTCTATCCCCTCCGGCCTGTCGTTGCTTAGCTATGGATCAGCGGAGGCCTATGTGGCCGGGATCGACGATCTTGTGAGCCAAGGGCCACAACGCATCGCCCGCGGCAGGGTGGCCATCGACGCCTTTGCGCGCTACAAAGACGCCCAAGCCATGGGCGACAGTGTGGCGATGAATCGAATAGCCGCGCAATTCAAAGATCCCGAATTTAAGCGAATCTATTTCGATAACTTCGGCTATGGATATTTGAAATCGAGCGCCGAGATGGTGCCGCCCGTGGGGCTGGTTTTTTGGTCGTTTAGGGTGATGGTGTTCTTGGGGCTGTGGCTCATGGCTGTCTGTGCGGCGGTGCTATGGACTACGCGCCAAGGAAGACGCGATATTCGACGAGGCTGGCTCTATATCTTTTTGTGGGCCATCCCGCTCGCCTACCTAGCCTCGCAAGCGGGGTGGGTGGTGTGCGAAGTGGGGCGCCAACCGTGGACAATACAAAACCTGCTGCCAACGGTGGCCGCCGTGTCGCGACTCGAAAGTTCGGCCGTGGCTCTCACTTTTTGGATCTTTGTAGCGCTTTTCACCGCCCTACTGGCGGCCGAAGTGACAATAATGTGTAAACAAATCAAAAAAGGCCCGGCCGATGTAACAGAAAATTTAACAGAAAAAACGACCGAAAATTTAACAGAAAATTCAACCGAAAAAAAGTAATTTAACGGCAATTAAAAGAAGTAAAAAACGCTTAATTTTATAACCATGAGCTATATATTTTTGCAACATTATTGGTGGGCGGTGGTGGCCCTACTCGCTTCGCTGCTCGTCTTTTTGCTCTTTGTGCAAGGGGGGCAGTCGCTGTTGACCAAAATAGGCCGAACGGAGGTCGATCGACGTATGATTGTCAATGCCTTGGGGCGCAAATGGGAGATCACCTTCACCACGTTGGTCACTTTTGGCGGTGCTTTTTTCGCTTCGTTTCCGCTTTTTTACTCCACCAGTTTTGGCGGAGCATACTATGTGTGGATTGCGATTTTGCTGGTTTTTGTGATCCAAGCCGTGAGTTACGAATTTCGCGACAAAGCCGGCAATATTTTTGGACGAGGAACGTATGACTGTTTCTTGATGATCAACGGTTTTCTGGCGCCCCTGTTGATAGGCACAGCTGTGGGGACGTTTTTTACGGGAGCCGCTTTTACGGTCGACCTCTCGCGGCTGGGCTCGCTCACGGCCGGCGAAAATGTGATCTCGCAGTGGGCCTCGCCATGGCATGGGCTCGAAGCTCTGCTCGATGCGCGTAATGTAGCATTGGGGCTGGCTGTGCTTTTTTTGGCGCGTGCTCTTGGGGCGCAATATCTGATCAACGCCGTTCGCGACGATGGGATTTATGCTCGTTCTTTGGCTTCGTTGCGAATTTCGGCGCCTGCCTTTGTGCTTTTTTTCTTGATATTTTTGTTTTCGGCCGCAAGTGGCATATTTTTTGAACCGCTATTTTTGATCCTTCTACTTTTGGGTGTGGTGTTGGTGTTGCTGGGTTTTTATAAGTCGCTTTTTGTGGCGCGCTCCACTTCGGGCATTTGGGCAACAGGCGTGGGGGCGGTGGTGGCTGTTTTTGCGTTGTTGCTCTACGTTGGCTACACGAGGGCCTACTATCCTTCGCTGGTAGATCCGCTCTCGTCGCTCACCATCTATAATAGTAGTAGCTCGGCCTTTACTCTGGGCGTTATGTTTTGGGTGTCGCTTGCCATTCCTTTTGTGGTGGCTTATATATGGTGGGCTTGGCGCGCGATGGATCGAAAAAAAATTACCAGAGAAGAAATTGAACAGAAAAATGAACATTTATATTGAAAAATGTTCGGATATTGAGAAAAAAGTATTATCTTCGCATATTAAACCAAATAAAGAGAGAGGCTATGGAAGCGAACGAAAGAACCAGATACTCAGACGCTGAACTGGCTGAGTTTAAGGCCATTATCTTGGCAAAATTAGCTAAGGCAAAGGCCGATTATGATTTGTTGCGTGCTACTATAACTCACAGTACGAGTAATGGTACGGACGACACCTCGCCAACCTTCAAGATATTGGAGGAGGGTGCAGCTACCTTGTCCAAGGAAGAGAGTGGTCGTTTGGCGCAGCGTCAGTATAAATTTATCATGAGTCTCGAGGCGGCTTTGGTCCGCATAGAGAATAAGACTTATGGTATCTGCCGCGAGACCGGCAAGTTAATCCCTGCCGATCGTTTGCGCATCGTGCCGCATGCCACTTTGTCTATCGAGGCCAAGGAGGGCGGAGCGAAGTAGGATTTTTTAGTGCTGTGGCTCGATATGTGGGGTGAGGTGTGTTTTTTATGGTAGTATTCGTTTAGGATTATTTAGTGTCGATCCGAAGCGTTTGTTGAGTGTTATTTTAGGAGTGTGTTTAACGATAGTTTAGGATTATAGTCAAGAGATATATTAAGCCGCAGTAGCTCAGTGGTAGAGCATTTCCCTCGTAATGAAAAGGTCGTCGGTTCAATTCCGACTTGCGGCTCGTCAACAAAATCAAGCGTAATAGCGCTTTGTAAGAGGTTCATCAATGATGAACCTCTTTTTGTTTTTTTTGAAAGCACATGCTTTTTATGTTCTTTTGCGTGTATTTGTTTTACGACGATTTTACATAAAATCAATAAGAAGACAATGGCTACATTCAAAATTATTACTGTCCGGTAAAACTTTTTTCGCCCCTAAGATATGGCTAATCACCTTTCTTCCTTATCATTTGACTTTGCTGACAGCTACTAATCAACCACAATAACGACGATTAACAAAAAAGACGTTTTACCGGACAGCAATACTTTGAAATAACATATTATAATATTTTTCAAGCTGCATATTACATCAAGTCTTCTACGCTTTGTTTCTTTTTACCTTTCAAGTCTCTTTTTGCTTGTTTCTCGGCTTGTTTTTCAAGCCATTTTGAATATGGTTCTTCCCCGGTATATATTATAAAAGAGAATACGCCATACGACTGATCTCTTGAGCTAACACTTCCGCCTCCCGAAACGATAGCAGACTGGACGACAATTTCTTTATTTAACGCAAAAGAATAATTCTCGTAGTTGAACTGTGTTTTTGTCAATTTACCGGATGTGGTCTCAAGCAAATTAACCCCTTTGTCGTTCGCGAATGTTATAATTTTGTGGTATATTTGATCGTTATAAAAGGTCACTTCAATATACGCAACGCCATTTAATCCTTTTTGTATAACTATTCTATAATCGTTGACATGCGGGATGTAATTTGCGGCAGAACCACTTAATATATCTAAGATTGCAGAGGTTTGATTAAGCCCATCAAATTTAGTTAAAATCCATTGGTTGGTGTTGTCGTTAAACTTAAATTTGGCTTCATTAAGCTGTTTGTCTGTCATGTTAAGCATCTTCGCGTACGGAAATTTACTTTCGGCGGCTTGATCATCTTGAGCTGAAACGGTTAATGAAACAACTAGCATTGCGATTAATAGTAGTAGTTTTTTCATTGTTTTCATTCTATTTTTTTGAAGGAAAGACCTAAGCAAAGGTAAGTATTTTATTTCAATTTCATGATATAACTTAATCAGGCTGCCTCTTGCAGAGGCAGCGATCTACTAATATACTATCTATCAATATCCGAGGTATAATGCCATCATCACCGGTTCTGTGATACGACTTTTTTTTCGTTTCCACGCCTGCATCCTACGCGGTACGCGCAAAAAACCGTTCGCCGCGTGGGGGCGGATCTTGGGGCGCGCAGGGTCAAGATAGAACTAACTTCAAGATCATGTTAAATAATAAATATTCGATAAAAGTTGTGCAATATGCAAAAAGTTTATATATTTGCGAATTGTTTTGTGATTTAGGCCCACAAAACAAATAACGCCCAGATGGTGAAATTGGTAGACACGCTACTTTGAGGGGGTAGTTTCGGCAACGATGTGCAAGTTCGAGTCTTGTTCTGGGCACAAAAAAAGGTTTTCAATCAACATTGAAAACCTTTTTTTTGTGCGATAAACTACGATAAATTACGATAAACTTAGGCTGTCTACAATTTGCTGCCCAAAAATTCGAGCGGCACTTTGCACACACTCCACACACGGCCTAGTGGCATAATATTTTTCGGTACGAGCCTCCGGCTCAGCACTTTGCGCCTCGCTTTGCGCACGATTAAGCCCCAATAATTCACGGCACACAATCGAGCCATGTTCTTGGCGAAATTGTTGCGCCAAACTTTGCACCACAGCATAATTGGCTGTTTTGGCCGCTCGATTGGTGGGCTCTATGGCGGGATATTGCAAACCGGCCAGAACAAACATACCGCTCACCGCACCGCACACCTCGCGCAAGCGCCCCATGCCTGCCCCCAAAGATGAGCTGATGGCCGCCGCCATTTGCGGCTCCAAATCATACAAATCGGCATAGGCCAGCACCACCGATTGGCTACAATTATAACCTTGGCGAAAAAACGCGGCTGCTCGCTCCACACGTTCGTTGATGTCAATTTCTTTCATATTTTTTCTTAGTTCCAAATCATCACAATCGACCCCAGGCAGATCAGCATTCCGCCAACAATCACTTTGGCGCTCACGGGTTCTTTGAGGAAAATCATCGAAAAGATGATCACCAGCACCACGCTCAATTTATCGATTGGCGCCACTCGCGATGCGTCTCCCATTTGCAGCGCTTTGAAGTAGAACAACCACGACAGGCCGGTTGCCACGCCGGAGAGCACAAGGAATAGCCATGTATGGCCACTAATTGTTTTAACTTGCGCCATGTGTCCCCCCATCACCACCACGCCCCAAGTGATGATCATAATGATTGCCGTACGAATTGCTGTGGCCAGGTTCGAGTTGATTTCTTTCACTCCAATTTTGGCAAATATTGCTGTCATGGCCGCAAAAAAAGCCGATAACAACGCATAATATTTCCACATAAAGTCACACTTTTGCTTGTGTTTTCCACAATTTTCCGGTCACAAAGATAGTGTTTTTTTGGCAAAAGTCGACCTTGTTTTTATATGTAATCTACAAGTGAATAGGTCGTGGATTTATTGTGATATGATCATTTGTCGCCCTATTTTTAGGCCCCATCAAAATGACCTCATATATGGCGTAGCCATTGACTTTGCGCCCTGTTTTGGTATAGGTGGTTTTAGACGTTCGATTGAAACGCCATAGACGATAAGATGCCAAAAACACGTTGCGGGTCGATGTTTACAGTTCTATATACGTATGCAAAGTATTAGTAATGAAAATTTTATGTATTTTATTTGCATTTTTGTAAATCTTCACTACCTTTGCTAAAAATAGTGACGAATAATCGAACGATTTTATAGGCCATTTGTAGTGTAATATATTCATTATAAACAACATAGCGATGAGAAAGATATTGATA
>JAVWYC010000024.1:0-15017 GCA_036661755.1 Mucinivorans sp.
TTAGGCATTGAAATGTGGGCAACCGCGGACGACCCTAGCTGTACAGCACGCGCAAACCGCTAGCCGCGCAACCGCTCGGTGCCAGCGGCGCAACGAGCAAATCGCCGTGCAGGCGCCGTGTAGAATCGTGACTTTTGAAAAAGTCACCCAAAACTTTTTGGGAAAAACTGCGTTTTTCTGAATCGGCGCTTGAAATCTTTGTTTTTCTTAACTGCTCTTGGAAACTGCGTTTTTCTGAACCGGCTCTTGAAAACTGCGTTTTTCTGAACTGCTCAGAAAACGAAGTTTTCAAGAACCAATCAACCCTACAGAACCGGACGAAACTGCTGCAAAAATCGTAAGTCGTTCTCGAAATATAAACGCAAATCCTTAACACCATACTTCAACATCGTGATGCGCTCAACACCCATACCAAACGCAAAACCCGTATAACGAACACTATCTATTCCACACGAATCAAGAACCGCCGGATCAACCATACCAGCACCCATGATCTCTAACCAACCCGTGCCCTTGCACACCGGACAACCCTTGCCACCACACAAATTACACGAAACATCAATCTCGGTCGAAGGCTCGGTAAACGGAAAATACGAAGGACGAATCCGAATGCGCGACTGCTCGCCAAAACACTCCTTGGCAAAATATTCGATCGTCTGCTTCAAATCCGCAAAAGTCACATTCTCATCAATAAACAACCCCTCAACTTGATGGAAAATACAGTGCGCACGATAAGAAATAGCCTCGTTGCGGAACACGCGACCCGGACACACTACACGAATTGGCGGCTTCTGCGATTGCATCACACGAACCTGAATAGACGAAGTGTGTGTGCGCAACAAAATATCTTTATCGACAAAAAACGTGTCCTGCATATCGCGCGCCGGGTGATTGGCCGGAAAATTAAGCGCCTGAAAAACGTGAAAATCATCTTCGATCTCGGGCCCCGAAGCTGTCGCAAAACCTATGCGATGAAAAATATCAAGTATCTCTTGTTTGACAAGCGAAATTGGGTGACGCGTACCCACACGATCGGCTGCGGCAGGGCGAGTGAGGTCTTGCTGCTCTAAGGGGTCGTTGTTTGATTTGGTAGTACGTCCGGCTGATGCTTTGAGCTCTTCTATCTTTGTGGTAGCCAACACTTTGAGCGCATTGATAGAAGCCCCTACTTCGCGTTTGAGTTCGGGACTGAGCGCCTTAAATTCGTCAAAAAGTTTGGTGATATGGCCGTTGCGACCAAGGTATTCGATACGCAAGGCTTCGGCTTGTTCGGCATTGTTGGCCACTAATTCTTCGATTTTGCGTTGGAATTGTTCAATTTTACTTTTCATATCTTGTAGGTTTACTTTTCGATAATTTTGATCGTTTTGATCCGCACATCTTTTTTGGGTCTATCGTTTTCGTCGCGCGGCGCACGGCTAATTTTGTCGGCCACTTTCTGTCCGTCGATCACCTCGCCAAAGATGGTGTAGAGGCCATTGAGGCGCCCCACAACAGCCACTGTGATATAGAATTGCGACCCGCTACTGCGCCGCGTGGGGTTGGCTTCGTCGTCTTGGCGAGCGGCGGCTAGCACACCGATTTTATGGTAACGTGTGGGGATAATCTCGCTAGGCAGTGTGTATTCGGGGTCACCTTGGCCCAGTTTTTCGCCCGGCGCGGCGTGTCGCGAAGCGGGGTCGCCGGCTTGGATCACAAATTCAGAGATCACGCGGTGAAAAAGCAGGCTGTCGTAAAAGCCTTCGCGCGCCAATTTCACGAAATTATCGCGATGCAAAGGCGTGTCGTTATTGAGCTTTACGGTGATCTGGCCATAAGAGGTGATAATCAGTGCTTGATAGTTCACCGCGTGGGCACAAATAGGGCTCCACAGGCCACAAAAAATAATAATTATAAGAAAAAGGCGTTTCATTCGATTCAAATAGCTATAATTCACGGCAAATTTAGTAATTTTGAGCCGAATTATCTCTATTAATTCACGAATATTATGAAACGTTTTTTTGGTATTATATTTTTTATAGCCATTATTGGTAGTGTTCAGGCACAGAAAGTGGGCTTAGTTCTCAGTGGTGGTGGGGCCAAGGGGCTTTATCATGTTGGCATAATCAAGGCTTTGGAAGAGAACGGCATTCCGATCGATTATGTGAGTGGTGCTTCGATGGGGGCGATCGTTGGCGCGATGTATGCCAGCGGGTGGAGCGCCGATCGTATGTGGCAATTTTTTCTCACCGACTCTGTGAGCCAGTGGCTCACAGGCAAAGTGCCCGACGAGTATAAATATTACTATCGCCAGTTTGACCCTACGCCCGAAATGATCAGCATCAAGATCAATCCCGACACGGTGGCCAAGCAAGCTTTTCAACTGCCCACCAACCTTATTGCGCCCTATTTGATCGATTTGGCGATGAACAAGATTTTGGGGCCGGCTTCGGCGGCTTCGGGTGGCAATTTCGACTCTTTGATGATCCCTTTTCGTTGTGTGGCGAGCGATATGGGCCCTCGCGAGTCGATCATTTTCCGTGGAGGATCGTTGCCCTACGCCGTGCGTTCGTCGATGACCATACCCATGGTTTTCAAGCCTTTGGTCTATCGTGATTCGATTCTTTTGTTCGACGGCGGGTTGCTCAACAACTACCCTCACCAAGTGTTGACCGAAGATTTTGAGCCCGACATTCTTATCGGTTGTGTGTGTACGTCAAATTCCAAGATCCCTTCGCAGGATGACGTTGTGGGCCAAGTCAATATGCTTGTTTCGCAACGCACCTCATACACCTTGCCCGACACGACTGACATCACAATCAGCAACCCCATGAAGGATATTGGTGTGTTGGAATACCACAAAGCGGCCATGATCATGAAGCGAGGCTACGACCAGACCATGGCCATGATGGACTCCATCAAGGCTCGCATCACGCGCCGTGTGCCCCCTGCCCAAGTGGCCGCCAAGCGTCAAGCTTTCTTGGACTTGCAACCCGATCTAATCTTCGACAAGGTGACCATCATCGGTCTGAGCGATCGACAGACGGCCTATGTTCGTCGTCAATTGGGGCTTAATGTGCACACTCATTTTACGTTCGATTATTTCTACGAAAAGTATCTTCACTTGATTTCGGCAGGTGTTTTCACGGGTGAATTTCCAAAGGTGAGCTACAAGCCCGCCACGGGTTACTACACGATCGACCTAAAGATGAAGACCCAGCCCAGCATTCGTTTTGCCTTGGGGGGCAATATCTCTTCCAATTCGATCAATCAAGGTTACGCGGCCATTGAGTTTCAGCACATAGGCAACAATATCACCAACTATGGTTTGAAGTGGTATTTTGGGACTTTCTATAATTCGATTCAAGTTGGTGCTCGCCACGACATGTACACCAAGTTTCCTTTCTATATTGATTGGGGCTATAATTACGAGACCTACAACTGGCACACGGGCAACGCCTCGAAGTATTACGCCAACAAGGACTGGCGATACAACGAGCAACAAAACAGTTACGCCACCACTTCGATCGCCATTCCGGTGTTCGGTAATTCGGCTCTTCGCGCGCGTTTGACGGGCGGGATTTCCACTTACGACTACTACCAGGGGCTCTACACTTCGATGGACAGCCCTTCAAAGAGTTTTTTCAAGTATGGCACTGTGAGCGCCGAGGTCGAGACCAATACGATGAACTATCCGCTCTATGAAAATGTGGGTGTCAAGCAACTTTTTGAGGCTAGCTACACCTATGGCATGGAGGATTTCCAGCCGGGATCGTTGGCCATGGCTCACCCAAAATTCACAAACAAAGAGCGTATGTGGTTTAAGTTGCGTTACATGCGCGAGCAATATTTCCAAAATTCGGGTTGGTTTACCGTTGGTTATTTGGTCGATTTGACACTGTCCACTCACCCGGCTTTGGACAACAATTTGGTGAGCGACATGACCTCGCCCCGTTTCACGCCAACGCCTCACTCCGAGACTCTGTTTATGACCGAATATGCCTCGCCGTCGTATTTTGGTTTTGGTGTGATGCCGCTTTTTAACTTCTTGAAAAACAGAATGTTCTATCTGAAAACTTATGCTTTTGCATTTATTCCTCAAGAAATAGTCTACCAAGACGGGGCTTGGGTGAAGCCCACTTGGGGTACGTTACTGGATCAGGTGAACTATATTTTTGGTGGATCGCTGATCTATCAAACTCCCATTGGCCCGGTGTCGGTCACGGTGGCCAAATACACAACGGGGCCCAAGAATTGGAATTTTATGTTTAACTTTGGTTATACGCTCTTTGGCAGGCGTAAATTTTAGCACGTATGGCATCGGTCAAAAATCTAATATCGCAGACGGCAATCTATGGCATTAGTGCCACGATAGGCAAGTTTATCAACTTCTTGCTCACGCCATACCTCACTCGCCTTATGAGCGAGGGGGTCTATGGCGAGTATAACTACCTCTACTCGTTGATCCCCTTTGCCAACGTGTTGCTGACAATGGGTATGACTACGGGCTTTTTTCGCTACGTGGGCCAAGCTCCTTCTGATGCTCAGAAGCGCAAGCTTTTTATGACGCTTTGGCTTTCGATTTCGCTTCTTTCGTTACTTTTTTGCAGCGTTGGCGCCGCTATCGTTGGGGGCGGGATATGGCTGACCGTTTTTGGGCTCGTTTTTGTGGACAATGTGGCGGCCTTGCCTCTGAGTTCGTTGCGAGCCGAGGGGCGTGCCGTTTACTACACGGTGGTCAATGTCACCAGTATTTTGGTCAACGTCGGTTTGTGTGTTGCCTTCTACACTTTGATTCCCGGTGCGGCGGCCACTCCTTTTTGGGCTGTGGCGGCCAATTTGGTGGCCAGTGTGGTGATGTTGCTCA
Organism: Mucinivorans sp.; assembly: GCA_036661755.1. Taxonomy (GTDB): domain Bacteria; phylum Bacteroidota; class Bacteroidia; order Bacteroidales; family Rikenellaceae; genus Mucinivorans. The sequence goes on from JAVWYC010000024.1 coordinate 4,847, forward strand.
TGTTGATGCCGGCCGTTTCGCGCTTTTTTGCGTGGACTTTTTCGGTCGATGTTTTGCGAGCCGTGGCGCGTTATTCTTTGCCTTTGATGGCGGCGGGTTTGCTGGGTGTGTCGAGCGAATTTATCGATCGCCAGATGCTGGTTTGGTTGGCTCCTCCCGGTAGCGGTTTCGACGAGGTGGGGCTCTATGGTTCGGTGGCCAAACTGGCCTCGTTGATGATCATTTTTCGGCAGATGTACTCTTTGGGGGCCGAGCCTTTTTTCTTACAGAAGTTCTCGAAGTCCGATTTCGAGCGTTTGAACAGTGTTTCGCTCAAATATTTCATCATTGCCGGGCTCTTTATTTTCCTTGGCATCACTCTTTTTCCCGATGTTTTTGGTTTGATTTTGGGGGCGCGTTTTCGTGTTGGTTTGGGGATTTTGCCTTTGTTGTTAGCGGCCAATTTGTTTTCGGGCATACTGATCAACCTTTCGTTTTGGTATAAAGTGGCCGACATGACGCGCATCGCTTTTTGGGTTACTTTGTCTTCTTTGGTGATCACGGTGGCCATGAACTGGTTGCTCATTCCTTTGATTGGCTATCAAGGTTCGGCTTGGGCTCGTTTTTGTGCCACGGCGGCCACGGTGGTGATTTGTTGGGCTTTGGGTCAAAAATATTACCCCATCAAGTACGATTTGCCGCGTATTGGTTTCTATTTTTTGGTTGCCGGTTCGATTTTCGCTCTCTCTTACCTCACCGCGCAAAGCGCAACTCTATGGCGGTGGAGTGCAAATTTTTTACTACTTTTGAGTTTCGTCTATATTGTCAATAAAAAAGAAAAATTATGGTCACCACGCAAGTCACTACTGTCAAAATAATCAACCGTTCACGCTTCCCCCTGCCGGCCTACGAAACTTCGGGCTCGGCGGGCATGGATCTTAGCGCCGCAATCGACGAACCACTAACCTTGGCTCCTTTGGCTCGGGTGATGGTTCCAACGGGACTTTATGTCGAACTGCCGCTGGGCTACGAGATGCAGATCCGGCCGCGCAGTGGTTTGGCGGCCAAGCACGGGGTGAGTGTGCTCAATTCGCCGGGTACGATCGATGCCGACTACCGAGGCGAAATACGTGTGATTTTGGTCAATCTGTCGAGCGAACCTTTTGTGGTGACTCCCGGTCAACGAATAGCGCAAGCCGTTGTGGCGCGCCACGAAAGGGTAGAGTGGTGTGCGGTGAGCGAACTCGGTTCCACCGATCGTGGGGCTGGTGGTTTTGGGTCGACGGGTAAATAACACAACGGAAGAGAATTGTATGTCTAGAAAGTTTTTTATACTTGTTTTTTTACTCTTTTGGAGCTTTAATTCAGCCTCTGCTCAAAAGATTTCTGCCGCCAGCTCGTTAGACGATAGCGACTCTTTGCGTAATTCCTATGTGGTGCTGAGCGCGGTGGGCGAATTGACATCGGGCAATGTGCGCGTGGCCTATGATCTGTTGCAGCGGGCGCGCAAAAATAATCCGCACTCAATGAGTGTGTCGTTCTATTTGGCCAAGACTTTGCTTGCTATGGATCGTAGCGAGGAGGCTTTGGCCGAACTGCAAGTGGCGCGTGCGATGGACTCGACAAACAAAGAATTTTTGAACCTCGAAGGGCAATTGCTCATCAATCTCCATCAATATCAACAGGCGCAGGTGGTCTTCGAGAAATTGATCAGCAACACCCCATCCGATGGCCAGAACTATGTGTTGGCCAGCGCTTTGGCGATCGAGCAAAAGAATTTTGTTGATGCACTGGCTATCGCCTCGCGCTACGAGGCACTTTTTGGCTTCGATGAGCGCATTGTGGAGATCAAACGGGTGGCGCTCATTGCTCAAAAACGCTATTACGAGGCGCTCGAATATATGCAAACGGTGGTGGCGGCCAACCCTACGCAGGTGGGCTATTTGATTTCGCTGGGCGATGTGAGCGCCGGTTTGGGGCTCGATCGTGCGGCGGTGGATCTCTATCAACGCGCTGTGGCGCTCGACTCTTCGCGTGCCGATGGCTATATGGCTCTGGCCAAGTATTACGACACAAAGGGCGATATGGCGCGCTATATAGAGATGCTTACCAATATTTTTGCGCTCGAAGATGTCGACAAAGATGTGAAGATCAGGCTTTTCGAGAGCTCGTTTTTCACCTCGGCTCCCTATCGCGACAATTTGATCGCCATTCGTCGTGCGGCTCAAACGTTGCTCTTGGCTCACAGCGAGCAGGTCGACGTGCGTTTACTCTATGGTCGTTTTCTGACCTACATTGGCCAGATCGACGCGGCGACGGATCACTATCAAAACATGCTCCAAGCAGGCATTGCCTCGCGCGAGCTCTATGATCGGATCATGGAGATCCAATTCTATCGCAAAGATTACCCGCAGGCCCTAGCCACAGCTACCACAGCCCTTGCCTTGTGGCCCGATGACGGGGAGCTACTCGCGCGAGCAATCACCGCCCAATGGCAAACGGGCGATGTACGTGGCGCGGAACGCTTGGCCAAAAGCTCCATCAAACGCATTGCCGCTCGCGGTGGAGCCGATCGCGACTCGCTGCTCTCGTCGCTCTACGCCCTTAGTGGCGATATTGCACACGAAACGGGCAACGATCGCCGCGCCTTTGCCCATTACGAACGAGCGCTACGCTTGACGCCCGATAACGCACTGGTGCTCAATAATTTTGCCTACTACCTTTCGCTCTTGGGGCGCGATTTGGAGCGAGCTCTTTTGATGGCCGAACGTGCTTGTACAATCCAAAAAGACTACCCAACATATATCGACACCAAGGCGTGGGTCTTGTTTTGCCTTGCGCGCTACGAGGAGGCGGCCGGGGTTCAGAAACTGGCTCTTTCGCTCGACAGGGGGCAGAGTTCGGAATTGATGCTCCATTATGGCGATATACTCTATGCCTTGGGCGATGATTTCATGGCGCGAACCTATTGGAAAAAAGCACTCGATGCGGGCGCGGTTCCCGACCTTATCGACCAGCGCTTGGCTCGCCCCAAGGCTACAAAAAGCAACGCAGAATGAAAGATCGAGGCCTTGTCATACAGTTTTGGGTGCGTCGCGGCTCGCGGCTCGTGGTGCTCGTTTTGTGCCTCTTGTGTGCCGTGTGCCCTAGGAGTGCCATGGGGCAATCGCTCACCGTGTTGCGCCAAGAGCAGCAGGCTGCAGCCGCAAATATTAGCCGTATCAATGCCGAATTGAGCCGAGTTAATCGTTCTACCTCTAGCGCCACCGAGCGTTTGCGGTTGCTCAAAACCAAGATCGCCAGTCGTCGCGAAATTATAGTCAACATCAATCAACAGATGGCCTTGCTCGATGGGCGCCAAGGGTCGTTAGATGCTTTGGCCGTTGCGCGTCAGGCCGATTTAGATCGTGTGGTGAAGGCCTATCGACAAACAATCACCTCGGTTTTTGCTTCTTTGTCGCGTCATAATTTGCGTGGTCATGCCGCTCAGCGAGCCTTCTATTTTGCGCGTCTGATGGCCGATTCTTTGACATGTAGGGCCGATTCTTTGACCCGTCTTGGGGCTCAATTTAGTTCCGAGGCTCTCTCGATTGCCACCAAGCGCGAAGATCTTTTGGCTCTTCAAAGCAAGCACGATGTGGAGCTTGCTATGCTCGAAAGCGAGACTTCGCAGGCGCGTCATTTGGCCATCGAGCTCGGTCAATCTTCTCGCGAATTGGCGGCCGAGGTCGATAGCGAACGTAACAAAATGGCGACCTTGAAGCGTAAAATTCGTGAAGCTATATCGTCGGAAGTTAAGCTTTCGGCAGCCGACAATACTCAGACCCAAGCCGAGCAAGAGAGTTTTTCGTCCGATTTTGCTAAGAATCGCGGTCGATTGCCCTCGCCGCTGGCTTTTGGTACAAAAGTGGTGGAGAGTTACGGTGTGAACCAGGTGCAAAAAGGGGTGAAGCTCAATAGCAACGGCATAACGCTCAAAGCGCTAGGCTCCTCGCGCGATGTGCGCGCGATTTTCGAGGGGGTGGTGCGTCGTGTTTTTTCGATCATGGGTTTGGGTCAATGCGTCATTATTCGTCATGGCGAATATTTGTCGGTCTATTCTTCGCTGTCTGAAGTTTCGGTTGGCGTGGGGCAAAAAATCACAACATCGTCGCCTATTGGCAAAGTTGGACAACAGGGACTTTTGCACTTTGAACTGTGGCGCGAAAATTCACCGCTCAATCCGCTAGACTGGATCGAAGAGAAATAAAAACGTATTTAACATAATGTAGAGCTTAAAATGGCTATAAATTTCATTGACATAGACCGTCATGCGGTGCTCGGCGGACGTAGAGCCGTCAAGAAGTGGATAGAAGAGGCAATTCAAGAGGAGGGGTATACCCTTGGTGAGATCACAATTGCCTTTTGTTCAGATAGTTACATTGTGTCCGAGAATACTAAATTTTTGGGACACACCTATGCGACCGACATCATCACTTTCGACAATTCTAGCCATCGCGAGGCTTCGGCCGACCTTTTGGTGAGTGTCGAGACGGTTGCTTCTAACGCAACGCGATTTGGGGTGAGTGCTTCCGACGAATTATTGCGTGTTATGATTCACGGCGTTTTGCACATCATCGGCTACGACGACACCGACCCGGCTAAGCAAGAAAAAATGACGGAGCGCGAAAATCATTACCTTTCAAAGTTCCATAAATAGAATGAAATTCGATTACGATATCATAGTTGTTGGGGCAGGTCATTCGGGAGCCGAGGCTGCACGTGCGGCCGCCAAACTCGGCGCCGAAGTGTTGCTAATCACGCACGATATGGGCAAGATTGCCGCCATGTCGTGCAACCCTGCCGTGGGAGGGGTGGCCAAGGGGCAAATTGTGCGCGAGATCGACGCCTTAGGTGGTGCGATGGGGGTGGTGACCGACGCTACTACAATTCAATTTCGCATGTTGGGGCTATCCAAGGGCGCGGCCATGCACTCGCCTCGTGCTCAGTGCGATAAGTATGCTTTTAGCGCTACTTGGCGTTCGGTGCTCGACACGACAGATCACCTCTCGATGTGGCAAGATGGGGTCGTGGATCTACTCTTCCAAGGCGATCGAGTATCGGGGGTGGTGACAACGATGGGTGTCGAGTTCCGATCGCGCGCGGTGATTCTCACCACGGGGACTTTCCTCGGTGGTTTGATGCACGTTGGCACTTGTCACGCTCCCGGAGGTCGTGCGGGCGACGGTGCTTCGTTTGGTCTGACGGCGGCGCTCACTCGTCGTGGTTTCGAGGTTGGCCGCATGAAAACGGGCACTCCCGTGCGTATTGATGGTCGTACGATCGACTTTTCGCAACTCGAATGTCAGCAGGGCGACCCCGTGCCTTCAAAATTTTCGTTTCTTCGCTCTTCCAAAGCTGTTGTCGATCAAATGCCGTGTTATTTGGTCTATACGAATGAGCATGTACACTCAATTTTGCGTACGGGATTCGATCGTTCGCCGCTTTTTACGGGTACAATCCAAGGCATCGGGCCACGTTATTGTCCCTCGATCGAAGATAAATTACGCACCTTTGCTGACAAGACCAGCCATCAGCTTTTCTTGGAGCCCGAGGGGCGTGCCACCAATGAATATTACTTAAATGGTTTTTCGTCTTCGCTGCCACTCGAAGTGCAGGTCGAAGCGTTGAGCCATATCAAAGGGCTTGAACAAGCTCAGATCTATCGCCCCGGCTACGCGATCGAATACGACTATTTCCCACCAACTCAACTCCGCCACACGTTGGAGACCAAACTTGTTGCAGGTCTCTATTTTGCAGGCCAGATCAATGGTACCACAGGTTACGAAGAGGCGGCGGCGCAGGGTCTATTGGCCGGCATCAATGCAGCGCTTTCGTTGCGAACTTCTTCTGATGAGTTTATCGTTGGGCGCAACGAGGGTTATATTGGTGTTTTGGTAGACGATTTGGTGGTCAAGGGTGTCGACGAGCCTTATCGTATGTTCACCTCGCGTGCCGAATATCGGATTTTGCTTCGTGGCGAGAATGCCGATGAGCGATTGACACCTCGTGGTCGTGCTATCGGTTTGGTAGACGACGCTCGCTTGGCCGACTACGAGTCGTCTCTTGCCGAGCGCCGTGCGTTTGGCGATTTCATTGCTCAATCCAGTGTTTCTCCGGCTCAGGTGAGCGATTATTTTGCTACCTTAGCCACTCCGCCGCTCACCCAAAAGCGCCCGATGAACGATGTTCTCTCGCGCAACGAAGTGACTATCGCTTCACTGGCCGAGCATGTGAGCGAGCTCTCGACTTTCATCGCCGATCACAATGTTTCGCCCGAGGTTATTGCGCGCATCGAAACGGCGATCAAATACGCCGGCTACATAGAACGCGAACAGCAGACAGCCCAAAAGGGCCTGAGGCTCGAACATATCCGCCTAAGCGACACTTTCGACTATATGGCGCTCCGTTCGCTCTCGATCGAGGCTCGGCAGAAGCTCACCAAAATACGTCCGCGTACTATTGGTGCGGCCTCGCGCATTCCGGGTGTTTCGCCTGCCGATATTAACGTTTTATTGCTTTATGTTGGCCATTAATTTTCTATTGTTCCACGTGGAACAGTGAACCAAATAAGATGAAAAAACTACTGAAAGATAGCGATTTAGGCCTTCCGCAAGAGAGTGCTTTCGACCAATTTGTGGTGCGCCTAGTCAAGTCGATTGTCGGGGTCAATCAACTCAACGCCCTCTATGATTCGATAGATGGCCAAGGAGCCGATTTTGCGCGCAATTGTTTGACTCGGTTGAAGATAGAGAGCCAGTGGTCGGCGCAATCACTTGCCAATATTCCGCAAGCCGGTGCTTTTATTGCGGTGGCCAACTTGCCGCATGGCGTGTTGGACGGCTTGTTGCTGATGAGCGAAGTGATGAAAAAACGCCCCGACACACGGATTATCACCGGTTTTGCTCCTAGCCAAATTGCAGCAGTGGCCGATTGCGTGATTAGTGTCGATACTTTCGAGCACGACAATCTGTCGAACTTGGCCGGTTTGCGCAAAGCGAAACTGTGGCTCGCGGCTGGCCATGCGCTGATTGTTTTCCCCGCCCAAAAAATCGCCGCCTCCGGCAAAGGACGTTCGCGCGCCATCGAATCGGCTTGGAGCCAAGCCTCGCTGAAATTCCTTTTCAATAGCCATGTGCCGTTGATCCCAATCCATATTAGTGGGCATAATAGCATGATTTTTAGGCTCTTAGGGCGAATCAATCCGAAGTTGCAATTTATGCGTATGGCGCACGAATTGCTTGACAAAGAGGGGCGCGACTTTACGATCGAGGTGGGAAGCGCCATTAATTTGACCCAAATGGAACGCCTGGCCAGTTCAGAAGAGTTGGAGGCCTATATTCGTACCAATATTATGTTGCTCGGCAGCCGTACGCGCATCAACAGTCGTGCCGTTGATTTGGAACACGGGGCGACCATCGAAAAACAATCCTCGACCATCGAACAGATCACAGCCAAACGACTGGGAGAATATCTGACTGTCCAAAACTATATCATAACAAGCAGTGGTATAAGTTTTTATGTTGTGCCTCATGCGGCGATCGACGCTATCGATCCGCGGTATGCGAGCGACAAAGTGAATCCGGCCGATCAATATATTATCGGCATCAACGATGCTGGTGGCCGCGGTGTGTGTATGGCCGAAATCAGATATGGCGACCAAAGTATGTTGGAACACGGCATCGATGGCCTCTATACGCATGCCTATTTTGAGTATTCACACAAATATTTTGATATTATTCGACGCAGCATCGAACTTGGCGAACGTCAAGTGGCGGAAGAGTATCTTGACGATAAAAATTTGTCGTCGCTGATTTGGCGTAGCGCCTTATTTTTGCTTGCGCGCCAAGAGCAATATCGTTATCTGATTGGCACAAGCGGCATTGCGTCCGATTATTCCAACATGGCTAAGTTGATGATAGCCACCTATATCCATGCTCATGCAGAGAACAAAGATTTTGTACAGATGGCTTTGGCGCGTCACAGTGCCAAGCGATTCCATCGTCCGCTTTTCGAGGGTGGCATGATCGAACATCTCAAAGATCTGGATTTGGTGAACAAATTAATCGCCGATGCCGATCCGAATTACAACGAAATGCCGCGAACGCTCGAAACGTTGTTGAGTCAAGGTGCACATGTTTTGTCGCTCAGCACCAATCATCTCGACAAAAGTAAGTTGAATGCGTTGATGATTGTCGATATAGAGGAGTTACGGAAAAAAAGTTCCACGTGGAACAATTCTTAGAACAGGTTGATTATGAGTAAATTGGAGCAAGTAGGGCTAGTTTCTAGTATCAATTCAGACTATTTTGAAACGTGGGGCGTGATGAGCGGTTCGCCACGTACGATGGTTTATGTCGAAGGATGGGACGATATTGCTTTTTGGCGTTCTATTTTTGATGATTTTGAATCGCCGGGCCCCTACGCCTCACCGAAAACACAAGGACGAAAGTTTGAAATCATGACCCCCGCACGCAGCGATATGGCTAAGGGGAAAAAAGTCGTCTTGGGCTTTGCCGATCGTGCCGGACGAGGCTTGATTTTGTGTGTTGATTCGGATTTCGACTACCTTTTTGATCAATTGACGGCGCAATCGCGCACGGTGAATAACAACCCTTTTGTGGTGCAAACTTATACCTATGCGATCGAAAATTTGCTGTGCCTACCCTCGTCGCTAGGCTCTTTGGCGGCTAAAATCACGAAAAACGATAGCCCGATCTTTGATTTTGAAGAGTTTTTTGAACAATATTCTCAGGTTATTTATCCCCTTTTTGTGTGGTATGTCTTTGCTTCGCGGATCAATCGCCCCAATTTGTTCACGCTGACTGATTTTCGTAATACAGTGCGTATCAATCATTTGCATTTGGAGGATTGTGGCGAACGTACGCTAACGTGGCTCGATAAACAGGTGAAATTCAGGCTGTCGCAATTGCGCCGCAAACACCCCGAATATCGTGACGAAATAGCTGATTTTGAACGTTTTCTATCCAATAGAGGAGTCAAAGCGAATGAAACACATCTCTATATACAGGGTCATACGTTGATGGATAATGTTGTAAAAATAATTATGCAATCCGTATGTAATGAATTGCGTAATGGGGCGATGGCCAAAATAGCGGAGTCAAAAAGCGCCCCGTTGACCAGACGTAATGAAATGGGAGCTTACAACAACGCTCTGCGCGATATTGATAGCGTAATTGCCGATAATGTTTCATACAAAAGAACGATACACTACAAAAAAATAGTAGATGAAATTCTTACTGTAATATAAAATATCTGATAAAACATAAAAAAAACGTTTTTTTTCTTGCATAACGCGTCTGAAAGACTTACATTTGTTGCAATAGCGTGCGAAACCAATAAAAGTATTGAAAATGCAAGTTGTTCGATCCTTTGTTTTAATGGCTTTATTCTTGTCTTATTGTACAAGTTGCCAATCGCAAAGACCTGACTATCAAACAGTGGCCGAGGACTTTGCTCAAACGCTCCATCAATATGTTGAGCATCCAACCCATAAAAACCAGACGAAGTTAAAGCAGACTGCGTCGACCTACACGGTGCAGGCGATCAGCAATGGTCAATGGCTGACGAATTTGACTCAAAAAGGGGCTTTTGAGTATAGTTTTCTTCGGGATTCGGTGTCCAAGGACAAAATGCGTGTTTATGTGTGGTATACGAATGGTGCGTTGCCGAGTGAGGGTACTATTTTCCGGATCATTTTGCGTCGTACGTTAGACGGTTGGTTGGTGGACATGCCGATTGGTGGGGTTGATGATTTGGGGTTTTAGTTTTTTTTGTGTGGTGTGATTTGTTTTATCTTTTTTGGGGTGTTGCGCGCTTCAAATCTGTTTGTGTGTGGCCGCGGGTTTGGGGCGTGCTTGTGCTGAGATAGAGCGCTGCCAGAGAAAAGCGAAGCGTTCAAGAGCAGTTAAGAAAAACGAAGTTTTTCAAGAAAAGTTTTGGGTGACTTTTTCAAAAGTCACGATTCGGCACGGCGTCTGCACGGCGATTCTTCGCGCGCCGCTGGCACCGAGCGGTTTGCATTAGCTGTACAGCTAGGGTCGTCCGCGGTTGCCCACATTTCAATGCCTAAAATCGCATTCAATCCCCAGCGAGGGTTTGGGGCACGCCTGCCCCAAGATAGCGCGGTTGC
>JAVWYC010000025.1:0-14862 GCA_036661755.1 Mucinivorans sp.
TTTTCTGAATCAGCTCTTGGAAACTTCGTTTTTCTTAACTGGTTCTTAAAAGCTACGTTTTTCTGAATCGGCGCTAGGACACTTCGCTTTTCTGAACTGCTCTTGAAAACTGCGTTTTTATGAACCGGTTATAGCTTGGCACAAGCGCGTGCACCAAACCCTCGCCTCACACCCACAAAAATAACTAATCTCGACGCGCAAAACCTAAATAATACAAAATAGTCGCCACAGCCGCAATAGCCGCAACAAGATACGTGCGCGCTGCCCACGAAAGCGCCTCGCGCGCCTGAGCATGCTGCTCACGAGTCAACATATGCTGGTCGTCTAACCATGCCAATGCCCTCGACGAAGCATTGTACTCCACCGGCAAAGTGACAATCGAAAAAAGAGCCGCCGCACTCAACATAACAATCCCTACCCAAAAAACCCAAGCAAATTGAGGCATGTTAGCCCAATACATCAAACCTATACCCGCAATGAGAAACAAAAAAGCATAAGAAGAAGAAAATTGAGTGATCGGTACCAATGCACTACGCACTTTAAGCGGAGCATAACCCGTGGCATGCTGAACCGCATGACCGCATTCGTGCGCCGCCACTGCCGCCGCTGCAACCGAATTACTGCCATAAACACTGTCCGATAGGTTGACAGTCTTGGTGGCCGGATTGAAGTGATCGGTCAACTTGCCCGACACGTGAGTCACCGTGACGTCCGTTATCCCGTTGTCGCGCAACATTTTTTCGGCAACCTCCTTGCCCGTCATTCCGCCAGCAAAAACTACCTTAGAATATTTTTTGAATACACTTTGCAATTTAGCCTGCACAGCAAAGCCAACTATACCCACTGCGATAAGCAGTATAAATTCCGGTGACATAATTATTTATTTTTAGTTTTTATTAAATTTATTCGCAAACTAGCGCACTTCCATCGCGCTATCAGCCAATTCGTTCATCGTAATAAAGCGAGCCTGACACCCCTTGGCACGATCGATAAACATCGCCAAACGAGTGAGCAATTTATCGCCCGCATTGCGACGAATATAGAACGGAACTCGCAAATCTTTGTTGTGTATCTCTTCGGAAAATTCCCACGGATGGAAATACAAATTCAGAAAACCAACCTCACGCCCACTCACCCCGCAAAGCCAAAAATAGAGGCTCAAAGGCATCAAATGTAGCGACAACCAGAACAGAGGCACACGCATAAAAGTGGCCACCGAAGCCGGGATCTCGACCATAGATCCTTGGCGATGAACACGACGTTCGAGCCCGAAATTGTTGTATTTTCCCGGCAGGAAGCAGGGATTGGTCGACGAATCATAACGATAACCTGCCCGGGAAAGCCCTTGGGCGTCGGCCCCAGCCATACGCGGCGAACGATAGCCCACAACATTTCTTTGTGTGATTTCTTCCAAAACCTCTTTGCTTGTGGTGTAGTCGCCTTGGCGAAATTCGGTGTGCGAATAGCTGTGCGAGGCCACCTCGTGACCCTCGCTCACCATGCGGCGCACAAGGGCCGGGTAGGCGTTGGCAAAGACACCGGTAACAAAAAAAGTGACGCTCACACCCATTCCGGCCAACATATCCAGCAAACGCGCAACACCCTCACGCGAGATGTCGAGCTGGCGAGCCAAAGGTAGCGGCACATGATAATCCACACGCGGAGTGTCGAACTCCTCGATGTCGAAAGTAAGGCATATGGTTTGATTTTTTTTCATCGCAATTATTTCTCCACTATTTGAACAGCGGCAAATGTACAAAAATTATCGAATATATTTCGCCCCTTGGCGAGTTTGACGCTCAGCTAAGCGCAAGGCGAGCAACTGCACCAAGCGCTCGTTGCGGATCGACCCCCAAGCATTAACCAAAGCTTGATAGCGCGGTGGAGCCTCGCCCGCAAAACGTTCCACCACCAATTCAGGCGGCAAAAGTTCCAACATATCCACAAACAAATCGATATAATCTTCCAAGGTATAGAAAGTAAAATCCGCGGCATGAAGGCGATAATCTTCTTCGATGGGCGTCGATTTGAAAATTTGCAGTTGGTGAAATTTAACCGTCGTCAAGGGCAGTGTGGCCACTTCGCGTGCCGTTTGCAACGCCTCTTGGCGCCCCTCGCCCGGCAGGCCGATAATGAAATGAGCGCCCACATGAAGCCCCATCGAGGCCGTGAGCTCGATCGCACGACGAGCCGTAGCGAAATCGTGCCCACGATTCACCCGGCGCAAGGTGGCATCAAAAATACTCTCCACACCATACTCCACAATCACATACTTGCCCCGAGCGGCAATCGAACGAAAATACTCCAACTTCTCTTTGTCTATACAATCGGGGCGTGTGCCGATGACCAAGCCCACGATGTCGGGCTCACCGAGCGCCTCTTCGTATATGTCGCGCAACTGGGCGAGCGGTTTGTAGGTATTGGAATAACTTTGGAAATAGGCCAAGAAGCGAGTTGACCGAGCGTAGCGATGGGCATGAAAATAGATCCCCTCGCGAATTTGCTCGGCAATGCTTTTGTCCGCCATGCAATAGGAGGGCGTAAAAGCTTCGTTCAGGCAAAACGAGCAGCCGCCACGAGCTATCGTGCCGTCGCGATTGGGGCATGTAAAACCGGCATTGATGGCAACTTTCTGTATCCTTTGGCCGCCAAAAATTCCACGCAGATATGTGCTATAATTTGTATATCTACTATCCATCGTTAATTGCGCACGGGATAGGCGATTCGACCGTGATAGATGTTTGTTAGTTTGGTTTTGAAGACCAACTTCACTTTGGCAATATCTTGGAACGATAGTTCCGAGGCCATCATTTGCCCCGAGGCCACTTGGTTGTTGATCACATCTTCCACCAATCGATCGAGCGGTTCTTTGTCATAGGAGGCCAAGGAGCGCGAAGCTGCCTCAACAGCATCGGCCATCATACAGATCGACACCTCGCGTGAGATTGGTAGCGGGCCCGGGTATTGAAAATCTTCTTCCTTGACTGCGGGATTCTCTTTTTGCGCCGCTTTCCAGAAGAAATATATAGTAGAGGTGCCATGGTGTGAGGTGATAAATTCCACAACACGCGGAGGGAGTTTATACTTGCGAGCCGTGGCCACCCCGTCCGTGACGTGGGTACGAACAATTTCCGCGCTCTGAGCCGGTGTACAGTCGTTGTGTGGATTGAAAACCCCTGTCAAGTTTTCTACAAAATAGTATGGATTGCTCATCTTGCCAATATCGTGATAGAGAGCCCCTGTGCGGCAGAGCAGAGCATTGGCTCCGATCTCTTTGGCTGCACTTTCGGCCAAATTGGCCACTTGAACCGAGTGTTGGAATGTTCCGGGAGCATTGTGCGCCAAGTCCAAGAGCAGCGGTTGATTGGTGTCGCACAGTTCGAGCAGTGTAATATTGGAGACAAAACCAAAAAGGCGTTCCAAGAAATAGATAGCTTGATAAAAGCCCAGAAGCAGAAACAGACTCACCGTGATCCACAAATAATTAATATACGGGATATTGGCAAAACCGCCCTCGCGCAAGAGCGCAAAGCAGGTGTAACTCACCAAGTTAGCAAGCAAAATCACACCAACGGCACGCATAAGCGAACCTCGATGATAGTTGTGACGCATCATCAAAATGGCCACCATGCCGGTAATAAGCGTCACGGCAAAAAAATCAAAAGGCTGGCGTACAAACATCGCCCCAATGAAAGCAACACTAAGGTTGGCCAAAATAGCAACGCGCATGTTGAAAAACGCTAGGCAAAAAATCGCCACCACCGGCAAGGGAACCACATAAGGGCTCACCCCGTCTAGACGAGCCACAATGCTCAACAAAACAGCCATCAACTCATAGAGCGCCACAACAAAGGACAACTCGCGAACACCACGCCCAAAATAGTAGGTGGCAAAGTGAGTGAAGTATAAATAGTTGAGCCCCAACAACATAGATATAATAAAAAATTGCGCCAACATCACCATATAGGGGTTACCCTGCCCTTGTTGGCGATTTTGGCTTTGCGAGATCATGGACGAAAGGACGTTGAATTTTTCGGGTGTAATCACCTCGTCTCGTGCTACAATTTGTTCGCCTTTGTGCACCACGCCGCTCACTGTGGCAATCGAGCGCAGAGCCTCTTGGCGCATCTGTCCGCTCAAACGTTCGTCATAGGTTAGGTTTTCGGTAATGAAGTTCGATGCAATCTGTGGCGATACGTTGTCGACGGCTTGACTTAAAGCCTGGCATGCACCATTGACGGAATAAACATCGCGCGAGTGGACGGGTTCGATCAGAGAGCCGCTCAGACGGCGTAAAAACTTATCCTGCAATCCGTTGTGATCTTTGTTGGCCATCACCCCCGTTCGATAAATGGCGCGCAAGGTGTCGACGGCCATTGCTTTTTGATTGTCTGTGAGCAGAATGTTGCCCGATAGCAAAGTTTCAAAGGCGGCGATTTTTTTGACACTCTGTGTGCTATCTAGCCTAAATATTGGTATAAAATTAGAGTTAACCTCTTTTCGTTCGTTTTCGATCTGAAAAGCCGACTTTTCGATCGCAATATCGAAAGGAGCCACCACCGCATCGGCATACCACACTTGCCCCATGTAGATCGAGAAAGGTGCCGCTATACGCTGAGGGATCAAAAGACTGATCACCACAGCGGCCATAATAAACAATAATGTTTTTTTCATCTGATCTATTTTTTAGTCCGTGCGCTCATCGTGAAAACAAGTTCCGACCCTCGCATAATATCCTTATAATCAATCGATCCACGAGTATATGGTTTACCGTCCAAGGTAACACTATCTATATAGATATTCTCGGGGCCGAAATTTTCGCATCGAATGGTGAAGACTTTATTGCCCGGCAGACTGAGTTCCACACGCTCGAAAAGCGGACTCCCAAAAACAAATTCACCTCCCGCCGGATTGACCTGATAAAAGCCCATGGCGTTGAGCACATACCAAGCCGACATTTGACCGCAATCTTCGTTACCACTAATGCCGTCGAGCGTTGGTCGATAGAGCGAGTCCATAATGTGGCGCACTATTTTTGCTGTCTTGTCGGGCCGCCCCATCGCCGCATAGGCATAGGCTGTGGCGTGGCTCGGTTCGTTGCCGTGAGCCACTTGGCCTATCATGCCCGAAATATCGGGCGAGGCATCTTTGGCTGGCACATAGGGTGTAGAAAATGTGCTATCGAGCTTAGCCTCAGCTTTTTCTATCGAGCCAAAGAGCGAGAATAGACCCGCAAAATCGTGCGGCACAAGCCACGTATATTGCCACGAGTTACCCTCACAAAAATCGTCGTTGCGATGTGTGGAGTGGCTCGGGTCGAATGGCGTGCGGAAAGTGCCATCGCGCATCACTCCTTTCATAAAATTATCACTCTTGTCGAAATAACGTTTATAGCCTTGGCTGCGTTTTTTGAAATAGGCAGTATCTTCTCTGTAATCCAATTTTTTGGCTACTTGATAGATCGCATAGTCAGAAATACAATATTCCATAGCTCGCGCTACACTTTCAGCATCGCTGTCGGCCGGGTAGTAGCCCAATTCACGAATCTGCCTGAGCCCCCTCTCGTCGAGCGACGCATAGGCTTTCATTGCCGCATAGCCATGCCGGGCGTCCACCCCGGGCAACTCTTTGAGGATTGCATCGCCAATAACTTGCACACTCGAAAAGCCTGTCATACAGTCAGTTTCGTTGCCAGCCAAGTGCCACACGGGAACCTTGCCCTGCTCTTGATAGATAGCAATCATCGATTGCACCATGTCGGCCGCGCGATCGGGCATATAGAGCGTATAGAGCGGGTGAGCGGCACGATAAGTGTCCCAAAGCGAAAAAGTAGTGTAGTGAGTATATCCGTTACCTTTGTGTATCTTATTGTCCGCACCGCGATATGCCCCGTCAACGTCGCTGGTGATGGATGGGAAAAACGAAGTGTGGAAGAGCGCCGTGTAGAAAGTTCTCAGGCGTGCCGTGTCGCTACTTTCTACTTTGATTTGCCCCAACAAGGTGTTCCACTTTTTGTGAGCATCGACACGCACGGCATCAAAAGTTTTGTCGCCATCGGCTGCCAAATTTCGATGTGCACCATCAATAGATACTCCCGAAATAGCTACTTGGGCCATCAAATTGGGAGTTCCTGTCTTGAAGGCTATCACGGCAACCTTGGCCGTATCGTTGTATTGAAAAGATTTTATGGGCTCAGAAAATCGAGCCACAAAATAGACCCGATCATCGGCGGCCCAACCCTTAGAAAAACGATAGCCCTCGATAGTTGTGCTATTCACCTGCCGCGCCAAGCAATCGGTAGACGAATCCCAACCGATCCCTTGACGAAGATTCACCAAAAGAGCCACATTTCGCGCCCCCAAAGGATATGTATAACGATGATAACCAACATGCTCCGAGGCTGTCAATTCGGCACGCACACCATATCTATCGTCGAGAAGCGAGTAATAACCCGCCTCGGCTGTTTGATTTTTCAGGTCGTAAGTGCTCATATATTCAGCCGCATTATAGCCCGCCAATTCACCCGTAAAGGGCATAAAAAGCACGTCACCTTTGTCGCCAATACCGGTGCCCGACAGGTGAGTATGGGCATACCCGATCAGCGTGCTGTCAGATATGTGGTAACCCGAACACCAGTCCCACCCTTGGGTGATGTTGGTAGGGCCGAGTTGCACCGCGCCAAAAGGCACCGAAGCGCCTACAAAAACGTGACCATGGCCACCGCTGCCAATCAACGGATCGACAAACTGCGTGTAATCTTTCTCGACTTTCGGGGTGCAGGCCAGCAAAAAGCAGGCTAAAAGAGCAAAAATTTGTTTCATAGCACAAATTTATTAATTTTGCAGTGATTATCAAACTTTAAGATCGAAAACGTTCAAAAAAAATGGAACAAACAAAATGCCTTATCATTGGTAGCGGCCCGGCGGGCTTCACTGCCGCTATATATGCTTCGCGAGCTGCGCTAGAACCGGTGCTCTACGAGGGGATCACCCCCGGCGGCCAACTAACAACAACCACCGAGATAGAAAATTTCCCGGGCTACCCCACCGGCACCACCGGCACAGCACTCATGGACGACCTGAGAGCGCAAGCCGAACGCCTGGGAACCGATATTCGACGCGCAACGATCACCCATATCGACTTTTCGAGCCAACCATACATAGTGACCGTCGAAGATCAAACATCAATCGCCGCCCATACTATTATTATATGCACGGGCGCCACGGCAAAATATCTGGGTCTAGAGAGCGAAGATCGTTTCCGCGGCAGCGGCGTGTCGGCCTGCGCCACGTGTGACGGTTTTTTCTATCGCAAAAAAGTAGTGGCCGTTGTTGGCGGCGGCGACACAGCGTGCCAAGAGGCCGTCTATCTTGCGGGGCTAGCCTCTAAGGTCTATATGATTGTGCGCAAAGATCACCTGCGAGCCAGCCAAGCCATGCAAGAACGCGTGATGAATAACGAAAAAATCGAAGTGCTCTTTGGCCACAACACTCTCGAAATCCTAGGCGATGAGAGCGGAGTGACTGCCCTATCGCTCAAAAGAAAAGACAATTCGCTGCGAGAAATCGCCATCGATGGCTTTTTCTTGGCTATCGGTCACCATCCGAACACCGAATTGGTGGCCGGGGCTATCGATTTGGATTCCGAAGGCTATATTCGCACCATTGCCGGCACACCGTGCACCAACCTGCCGGGAATTTTCGCCGCGGGCGACGTGCAAGACCCCCACTATCGCCAAGCAATCACAGCGGCCGGTTCGGGTTGCATGGCCGCTTTGGAGGCCGAACGCTTCCTGTCTAGGCTCCAAAAATAGATGAACATACAAGGCGACAAGGTGTGGGATCGCTCGCGCTCGTTGTGGGTGAAGCTCACCCCCGAAGAGCATGTGCGCCAATGGTTTGTCGACCAATTGATCGACCATTTCAACGTTGCACCAACGCGTCTGGCCACCGAATACAGCATTGTGGTGGCCGATCGTCGACTGAGGGTCGACATTGCAATTTTCGGGATTCGCTCGCGCCAAGTGCTGGCTCTTGTGGAGTGCAAGGCGCCGAGCGTGGTGTTGTGCGAGGCTACCTTGCGCCAAGGAGCAGCCTATAATAGCACCATCAAAGCGCGCTATATCATCTTCACCAATGGCGCCACAACACTAATTTACGACTCCGATAAACATAAATTCGAGCGGGAATTGAGCGCAATTTTATAACATAATAGTGCTATAAACATTGAATTAATAGATCAAATAAAGCTAAAATTTGCATATTCACAAAAAAATATGTACCTTTGTCATAGAACATGATTTACACTCAGCCCATAATGGCGCAGTTTGGCCAAGGCCGAGGGACTAAATTAGATATATGCAAAAAAGTCTTAACATACTATTATTGTGCTTATTACTGCTGGTCGGTTGCAACAAACAACTCTCCAACACTAGTGCCCCTAAGGCCGATCAGGGGACACTCCAACTTGCTATGGAAGCTCCCGGCATCACGCCCGAACACACATATTCAAAGGCCGATTGGCGCACCAAAGTAGAGCTGGAAAAACCCGATATAGACCTTTTTCTGGTGACAATCTATCGCCTAACGCCCGGCGAACCGAACAATACGCGCACAAAGGTTATCGAAAAAACATATGCCGAGCTGCACGACGCAATCAACCTCACCGAAGGCGAATATCAAATATCGGCTCAAATAGGAACCAATAAATTATTCACCACCGATGCTCCCTACTATTATGCAGAGCAAGATTTCAGCATCACACGGGGCGCGCTAACTTCGATCTCGCTCAAAGCGGCAATCAAACCCTTCGCCGTCGAAATAATATATAGCACCGATTTTGTTAAAAATTTCACCAATTATTACGTAGAAGCCGAGATAGATCATGTGACCGACAACTATGTTTTTGCCAACAACGGGGTCAACAATCGCGCCTATATCATGCCCTCGACAACACGCCTTATTTTGCGCGGCACACTCCTCGATGGCAAAATATACTCATCTTTGCTCAAAGAGGTACACTCCACAGGCAAGGAGTTACACACCTTTCGCCTCAATATCCTGCCCAAAGGACACTCCTTTGACATAGGGGTCGAAACATCGGTCGAAACATTGACCGGCGAAGGGAAAATTCCCGAAAATTTATATCCGGCGCTGCCCGAAATCGCGGCCAAAGATATGAACTTCTATGAAACAACAGCCTCTGCAATAGACCAAGCGTGGGTCGATCTGCCTACGTCGCTGGCCTTCAAATCGATAGAATTCACCTTCGCCGGCGATGCGTTTGCTAGCCTTGGGCTCCTTCCGGGCACATACAGCACCGCTTCGCCCGATCAAGTCGCCGCCTTGCAAAACGCAGGAATTGAATTTGAAAACGGAGTGATCGATCGTATGGCCGATGCAGCCATTGAAGTTAGTGTGGCCAAAGTCTCTTTTGCAAAGTTGGCACAAAAATTGACATCACAAAATGGTGTGAACACACCTTACTCAATCATATGCCGCCGCACCGATCGCCTTGGAACCACAAGCCAAGACGAGCTCTCTATCACCATTCACCCTCCGGTCTTCACAATGCCCGACGTGTTAGTGGGTAACGTATGGAGCAAAAATGCGACGTTCGCGCCGCTGGCGGCCGAAAATATCGTGCACGGCGATTTTGCCGTCATGACAGCCAAAGGCTTTAAGTATCAATACAGTGCCGACAATACTACGTGGATTAACGTAGAAAACGGCTCCTTGACGTGCAAAAATCTTGGCAGCGGCAAACAGTATGCCCTGCGCGCCGTATATCGCGATAATATATTCTCGACGCCGACCCACTTCACCACCGAAGTCACCGCCCAAGTGCCAAACGGAAATATGGAGGATTGGCAAAAAGAAATTTTCAATAAGAAGATGGCTCGATACTATCCGTGGTCATCAGGTGGATCGCAGTGGTGGGACACCAACAACACACGTACCTGCTCCTACGATGCAACCATATACACTAGCGCCTACAACAGCTTTCCTGCCACATCGTACATATACGGTGGACGTAGCGGTAAAGCGGCTGAGTTACGTACAATAAGTGCCTCGGGTAGTGGATTGAATAGTCAATCCAACGAAGTAGACGCACACCGCACGCCAGGTCGTCTGTTTGTTGGCTCATATAAATATAATGGTGGCAATGCTGAGACCATTACCAGGGGACGCGGATTCAATTCTCGCCCGACAGCAATGACTTTCTACTATCAGTATGAACCGTGGGGGGGTAATGCCGCACAAGGAGGCGATGATGAATTTAGAGGTTATATTGAGCTTTTTAGCGGTGGGGTATCCATCGGTAAGGGCGAATTTACACATCGTACATCTAATCGCGCGTGCATAACAACTTGGACACAAGCCTATGCAACAATCAATTACACTGACCCTACAAAAAAAGCAGATCAAATCGTTATCGACTTTGTAAGTACCACCGCCGCATCACCTATTGTAAGTGATGATTGGAGACGCAGAGGTTCAGAATATGTGTCTGGCAAGTATAACAATAACTATGCAAACGGATGCCCTACGCTTGCAGATTTTGATTATGGGGGTAAAATGTGGCAATACTATGGATCGGTGCTTAAACTGGACGACATAGAATTAGTATACGACAAATAAGCGATGAAAAAAGCGATACTATATATAATAGCAATATGCTTGGTGGCTGGCTCAGCGATCATGGGGCTTGGTAGTTGCAACAAACGAAACACCAACCAAGGCCAATTACAAATCGACGGCCTGGGCGTGGAAATCGAATACGACGTTAAACCAATAGTCACCCTCAGCGCGTCGAAAGCCGTGCAAGAACCTACACAACCATTGGACGTCAAAATATTTGACGACAAAAATCAACTGGTGGTGCACTATCCGTCGCACTTCAACATGCCGCTCACCACACCACTACCCGAAGGGAGATATACAATCTGCGCCAAATCGGCCTCCATACCAACCAACGCCACATTCGACACCCCACTCTACTCCGGCACCCAAGCCTTCACAATCAAAGCGGCCGAGGTGACAAAAATCACGCTCACCTGTACTCAAAGCACCTCGTCGGTCAGAATTTACTATAGCGACATTTTTCGCAAACTATATCCGGCATCGAAATACCGATACTACACCGTTCTCTCCTCGTCGCTGGGCGACAAAATCAATGTGCCAAGCACCGAAATTCGCGCCGCACACTTCAATATCACAACACCCGACGTTATGATCTATGGACAAGTGATGATGGAAGAGTTGCAAAAAGATGGCACTTGGCTCAATATCTGGGTGAACGATCCCGCAAAACCCGACGACAATAAAGAAAAAGTGTTTGTGATCAACCCCAATCAACACGAAGGCATAAAACCATCAAAACACATCGACTTCACAATCACAATATAGGCAACTTCCGGAAAATCGCCTCCTTTTGATCGATCGAAAGATCATGAAAAAGCTCGGAAAACAAAGTACGACAATTCAAAAAAATTGTCGTACTTTTGTATTGTAACACTACGTGAAATTCAATGATCAAAGAACATAAAATACAGAAACACTCCTTTGTGTCGACCATACGATGGCTGCTGCGCGGAGTGCTCTTTTCGCTGGCACTCATCGTTCCACTCATTGTGATCTATGAATTTGGATACAAAGTACACCACGACACACTCGATATAATCCACAACACATATCGCGCAATTCTCAACATCGAATGGCTCGTTTTGACCTTGCTCTATGTGCTGGGCGTTGGGCGCGAAAGCGGCCGCAGTATACTATCGCACAGCTTATTACGAAGTTCCGTGTATGCCGTTGTGAGTTTGATCGTGCTCATTCAGCTGGCTCTGGTCTTCGGTTGGTTGCAGAGCGATTGGCTGCTATCGGCCATAACGAGCAACGCAGCCGTGCGCGGCGCGCTGCTGGTGATAAGCACAGTGCAAATCTCTCGTTCGATCACAGGGCTCTTGGGGCGCAGAACCAACCCCTCGTTGATCTTGGCCACAAGTTTTGCGATCATCATCATCATCGGCTCACTGTTGCTGATGTTGCCTCGATGCACACATGGCGAAATATCGTGGATCAACGCACTCTTTGTGTCCACCAGCGCCGTTTGTGTCACCGGACTTTCACCGGTAGACGTGGCGCAAACATTCACCATGACAGGCCAACTGATCATTTTGATCTTGATTCAAATCGGCGGACTGGGCATCATGACTATCACGTCGTTCTTTGGGCTCTTTTTTGCCGGCGGTCGCAGCTTTTCGGGGCAAATGGTGGTGGGCGACATGTTGTCCACAGAACGCCTTAGCTCGCTGCTACACACCATAGTAAGGATCTTGGTGGTGACTTTTTCGATCGAAGCCATTGGAGCTGTCTTCCTCTATTTCTCGCTCATCAATCAAGGCGTGATGAGCCACAGCGACGCCTTGTATTTTGGCATTTTTCACGCCGTATCGGCCTTCTGTAATGCAGGCTTTTCGACTCTGGATCAAGGACTTGCGAATCCAATGCTAGCCTCCCTAAATTCGGTGCGCTACATTATCAGCTTTTTGATTATCTTTGGAGGTATCGGCTTCCCCATTTTCTCGAATTTCCTCTCTATCTTGGCGCACAAATTTCGCAACGTTTTGCGCTGGATCTACGGCATTCGCCCAACAGTGCGCCCACGGCTGTGGAGTTTGAACAGTTTTATAGTCGTCAAAACGACAATCGTGCTCATCAGTGGCGCCTTTGTCTTGTTTCTGGTGCTCGAATGGAATGCGACGCTCGAAGGAATGGCCTTCACCGAAAAAATCTCGCAAGCCTTCATGATGGCCGTCTCCCCACGTACGGCAGGCTTCAACAGCATCGATCTAACACAAATGGTGCCAGCCTCGATCCTGATCACCATCGCCTTGATGTGGATCGGTGGCGCGCCGCAATCAACAGCCGGCGGGGTGAAGATAACGACTGTTTATGTGGCTGTGAAAAATATTTTTGCCGCCACTTCCGCCTCGCGACGCTTGGAAGTGCACCGACGTCAAGTGCCAACTTCGTCCGTAGCACGCGCCTTTGCGGTGATCGTTTTGTCGCTGATCACAATTTCGGTGGCCCTGGTATTACTCTCGCTCTTCGACCCCGAAATCCCGATGGTAAACCTTCTCTATGAAGCCGTATCGGCCATATCGACCGTTGGTTTAACACTATCCACAACACCTCTGCTGAGCGAATATTCTAAAATAATAATTATCCTGCTCATGTTTGCCGGTCGAGTTGGCCTCGTCTCGCTGCTTTTGGTCTTCGTGCGACGCAATACAACACCAAAACCATATACCTATCCGGAAGAAAATCTGCTGATTAACTAAAATTTTACGCTGAATATCCACTCACAATTTGCAATTGATGATAAAATTCAAAATAAAACACATAAGCAAAAAAATACAGCTCGCCCTTCGTTCGCCACTCGCCGGGGGAGTGATGCTCATCTCGTGCACCATTATCGCCTTGGTACTATCCAACATCGAGGCCACAGCCGCGTGGTATCAATCCTTATGGAGCACCAATTTCACAATCGGCTTCGAGGGCTTTGCACTCAACAAACCTTTTGAACTCTGGGTGAACGATGCGCTGATGGCGGTCTTCTTTTTTGTAGTGGGGCTAGAAATCAAACGCGAAATTGTGGCTGGCGAGTTGCGCTCGCCGCGTCAAGCCATGTTGCCCATTGCGGCGGCTGTGGGCGGAATGATAGTGCCTGCCTTGATCTATACGGCATTCAACTTTTCGACCCCAAGCGCGGCAGGTTGGGGCATACCCATGGCCACCGACATTGCCTTTGCCCTTGGTGTGGTGACAATGTTGGGCAAGAGGGTGCCGCTTTCGCTCAAAATTTTTCTGACTGCGCTGGCCATTGTCGACGATTTGGGGGCGATTCTGGTGATTGCTATTTTTTATTCCACACAAATCGATTGGATTGCATTGGTAGCCGCGGGGGTAGTTTTTGCGTTGCTGGTGACGCTCAACAAGGCCGGGGTTTATCGTATGCGTTGGTATTTGGTGCCGGCGGTGGTGTTGTGGCTGTTGTTCCTTCGTTCGGGGATTCACGCCACCATTGCGGGGGTGTTGATTGCTTTTGCCATGCCGGCCAGTTCTAAATTTTCCAAAGAGCGTTTCACTGTCCATGCGCGGCGTTTGATTGCGCAATTTGGTGCCACGGATCGTGTTCGGACAGAGATATTGAGCAACGCTCCGCAGCACATGGTGGTACAGAATTTGCGTCGATTGTCGCGTGATACGATTTCGCCGGTGCAGCGTTTAGAATACGCATTACAGCCGACAGTTGCGTTTTTCATCATGCCTCTTTTTGCGTTGTCTAATGCTGGGGTAATTTTTTCGACCGAGGCTTTATCGTCATTGCATGGATCGGAGTCGTTGGGGATTTTTGCAGGTTTGGTGTTAGGCAAGCCTTTGGGTATTATGTTATTCAGTTTTTTGGTTATTCATTTTGGTTTAGCGTCCATGCCAGCCAAGGCTACTTGGCGGACATTGATGGGAGTATCTTCGTTGGGGGGGATAGGTTTTACGATGTCGATTTTCATTGACCATTTGGCTTTCACAGATCCGGCGATGGTAGCTGTGGGTAAGATCGCGATATTGATGGCCTCGGTTACGGCGGGTGTATTGGGTAGTTTTATATTATTTCGCGTTACTCGTTTTGGTTCATCTGATAGGGGTTAATAGTTTGGTTATAATTTATGGTTTAGGTGGCGCAGTTTTCAGGAGCAGTTAAGAAAGAAACGAAATCACTCGTAGCAGATTCAGAAAAACGAATTTCTCGCGAGCCGATTCAGAAAAACGAAGTTTTTCAATAAAATTTTTGGGTGAC
>JAVWYC010000026.1:0-14603 GCA_036661755.1 Mucinivorans sp.
TGAACTGCCCCTTGAAAACTGCGTTTTCCTGAACTGCCCCTTGAAAACTGCGTTTTCCTGAACTGCCCCTTGAAAACTGCGTTTTCCTGAACTGCCCCTTGAAAACGAAGCTCTACCTAACCCAACCCCAACCTAAACTATAACTGACAACGGTAATTAGCCTTGAACGAACCACGAGTCAATGCCGCTAACTTAGACTTCAACATGCTCCTGCGTATGGGAGCCAAATGATCGGAAAATAATTTCCCCGAAATATGATCGTACTCATGCTGAATAACACGAGCCCAAAAATGATCGAAACAATCACAATGCTCCACCCAATTCTCGTCCCAATACCTGAGCGTGACAACACTAGGACGCGTAACGTTCTCATTGATGCCGGGCAAACTCAAACAACCCTCACGATAAGGCTCCTCAATACCCGCAGTCTCCACAATGGTTGGATTGATAAATACACGACGCCATGGATCACCACTAGGCAAATTATCGCCCAAATCTTCGGCAAAATCCTCTACGTTACACACAAAAAGACGCAACGAACGACCTACTTGATTGGCCGATAAACCAACCCCGTCAGCCTCGCGCATAGTCTCGAACATATCGGCAATCAATTGCGACAAATCTTTCATTTCACGCTCAACCTCCAAACATGGACGACGCAAAACTTCGTTTCCGTATATCAAAATAGGTAAAATCATATCTTTCTCTTTTATGTCAATGCCCTTATTCCACAGGGCTACTTAATGGTTTCTAAAAATCCTTGCAATATGATGGAGGCCGCTGTGCGATCGACAATCTCTTTGCCTTGCCGTTTGAGCCGCGGTACACCACCCTCTATCATCGCTCGGTGCGCCAAGACGGAGGTGAAACGTTCGTCAGCCTCGCACAGGTCGATGGCGGGGAAGCGAGCGCGAAAACGACTCATAAAAGGACGAATATAACGCTGCGAATCACTGGGCGAACCGTCCATTTGGAGCGGCATGCCAATAACCACTATATCAACGTGGTTCGTAGCAAAATATTCTTCGAGCCATGCCAATATATCTTTGGACGACACGGTGACCATCGGCGAGGCGATGATGCGCAAAGGGTCGCTCACGGCGATGCCAACGCGTTTTTTTCCGTAGTCGAGAGCCAAAATTCTTCCCATCATTTCTATCTTTTGCGGCTCTTGGCGCGTGCTTTGGTTATTTGGCTGGTGGCCGGGCCGCTGTTGGTTTTGGAGTTGAAGTTAAAGGTCAAGCCAAAGCCAAACGATTCGTTGATTTGCCAAAAATTGCCCTCGCTTTTGCCTCGTGGAGTGTCTATTTGGTCGTTGTATATGGCGAGCACATAAAGCCGCGCCCACAGCAGGTTCGTCAACTTGAAATCGAACGTGTTTTCCCACCACAAAGTCGGCAAATCGCGGTCGTAACGCCAGAAAGTTTCGAGTTTTGTTGTGTATCCGATCTTTTCTTTGGCAAATTTAACGTCGTAATTAATTCTGATGAATCCCCCAAATTGAGGCTCGGCACGTTTGCCGGGGTCCATACCAAAACCGCCAATGTCGGCCAACTCTTTGTTGAGCACCATTAGAAGTGAACCCGAAAGCGGAGCCACAAAAATCTTCAGGTTGCTTTTTGGTTGTAGGTAGGTGATACCGGCCGAAACGCTAAGTGTGGCAGGCGCAAAGAACGAGCTGACAAGGATCGTGTCGCCCGGTGCTTTGAATGAATTGGCGAATTGAGTTTTGAGTATCATCGAGCCGGAAAGTTCCCATCGAGGGGCGAATCGCCAGTTGGGAGTGACGCTTATGTTGAGGTAGTCTTCACTTTTGCGCACATAGTCTTCGGTGGCCGTGATTGTGTATGCCCCGTCGAAAGTGGAGCGGATATTGAATGAGTTTTTGGTGTAAGTGTGTTCGATGTTGGCAAAGGCGCGTCCGGCGAAACTATTATTATTGCCCGATGCCCAGTTGTCGTAGGCGGTTTGGGTGATTGCCAAGCCGGCTTTGATTTTCACTTTATTGCGTTGTTTGAATAATTCGCGGCGCACGTATTTGTCGTAGGCGTCGGAGTATAGGGTGAAGTTCAGTGTTTCCGGCACAGTGGGTTTGATGGACTTAGCAGCCGAAAGAGCCGAGGAATCAACAGCGTTTTCGTTACGTTGTGTATTCAATCGGGTGGTGAATTGACCATAAGTATTCAAGGGGGTCAAGATGGCCGAAAATATGAATAGAATTAAAAATTTGCGCATTTGGCTATGATTAATTACCTTTGTAAAAAGCAAAGATACGTTTTTATAGTAAAATAAAAAAATATGAAATATTTTGGAGCACATGTCAGTTCGGCCGGTGGGGTAGGGAATGCTCCGCAAAACGCCGCAGCTATTGGTGCGCATGCTTTTGCGTTTTTCACCAAAAATCAGCGCCAGTGGCAGGCCTCGCCCCTTGACCGGGCAACTATTACCACTTTTCGCAATAATTGTGCCAAATTGGGTTTCGAGCCGTTTCAGATTTTGCCTCACGATAGTTATCTAATCAACTTGGGTCACCCCTTGGCGGCGGCTTTGGAGCAGTCGCGTGCGGCTTTTGTAGACGAGATGACGCGTGCCGAGCTTTTGGGGCTTGATCGTTTGAATTTTCACCCCGGTGGAACTTTGGAGCAAATCACCCAAGAGGAGTGCTTGTCGAGGGTGGCCGAGTCGATCAATATTGCGCTCGACCGTACCCACGGCGTGCGTGCGGTGATCGAGAATACTGCCGGTCAGGGCTCCAACATTGGTTGGCGTTTTGAACACCTGGCCGCCATTATCGACAAGGTGGAAGACAAAAGTCGAGTGGGGGTGTGTCTAGACACTTGCCATGCTTTTTCGGCAGGCTATGACCTAAAAACGACGGCGGCCTGCCAGGCGACTTTTGCGGAGTTCGATCGAGTGGTTGGCTTCCGTTATTTGTCGGGTATGCACCTAAACGACGATATGAAGGCCTACTCTTCGCGCGTGGATCGCCATGCTCCGTTGGGCGAGGGCACGCTGGGACTTGATGTGTTTAGCTATATTGCGTCCGATCCGCGTTTTGATGGCATGCCGTTGATTCTAGAAACACCGGATTCTACGCGTTGGGAGGCTGAAATTGCAATGCTTTATCAATTTTCTAAGCAACAAAAATAGTATGGAGGAGTTAATTGTTATCCGTGATTTGCGTAAGAGATACGTAGTTGGTTCGAGCGAGGTGAATGCTTTGGCCGGGGTTGATCTGACTATCTATCGAGGTGAATATCTGGCCATTATGGGGCCTTCCGGTTCGGGTAAATCAACGTTGATGAATATTCTTGGTTGTTTGGATAGCCCGACGGGGGGTGTTTATTCACTCAACGGGACGAATGTCAGTCAGATGGCTTCGGACGAATTGGCCGATGTGCGCAATCGTGAGATTGGCTTTGTTTTCCAGACTTTCAATCTATTGCCTCGCTACACGTCGCTCGAAAATGTGGCTCTGCCGCTCATTTACGACGGGGTGAAACATAGTCGGCGCATAGCCCGAGCACAAGAGGCGCTCACTGAGGTTGGGCTCAAAGATCGTATGGAGCATCGCCCCAATGAATTGAGCGGTGGTCAGCGTCAGCGGGTGGCCGTGGCGCGTGCTTTGATCAACCACCCCTCGATTATCCTGGCCGACGAACCAACGGGTAATCTGGATACAAAAACATCGATCGATATTATGAATTTGTTTGAAAAAATTTATCGCCAAGGTAACACCATCATCGTGGTGACACACGAGGAAGATATAGCGCTCCATGCACGTCGGATAGTGCGTTTGCGCGATGGACTAATCGAAAGTGATGTGGTGAACCAACACCCGACTTTGGGCGATAGATAGACAATGAAGTGTGAGCCGCGAATAGCTCGGCATTCGTAACTTTGTGGCTTATGGAAGATTGAATTTTTGTGGCGAAAGTCACTTTATATAACATACAAAAACAATGAAAGTATACACCAAAAGTGGCGACAAGGGTCATACTTCGCTCGTTGGAGGGCATCGGATCGCTAAGTCCGATCCGCAAATCGAGGCCTACGGCACACTCGATGAATTGACGGCTCACCTTGGTTTTTTCTACGACCAACATTTGATAGACACCCCTTACGCCGAGCAGGTGCAAGTGATTGTGAGCCGAGTGATGGATTGTGCAGCTGTTTTGGCCACTCCTTTCGGTGTGGCGAGCCGGGTGAAGGTGGATCAAAAGTCGATCGAAGAGCTCGAAGGGTGGATCGATCAAATCCAAGAAACACTGCCGGCGCTGAGCAATTTTACCCTTCCCCTGGGTTGTGCGGCCATGAGTTATGCCAATGTATGCCGCACGGTGGCTCGTCGTGGCGAGCGGGCGGTGGTGCGAGTGATGACAGACGATGCGGGGATGCACTTGGCGCAGGTATACATCAATCGACTCTCTGACTATTTGTATGTTTTGGGGCGCGTTTTGGCTATCGAAAATGGCGCGGCAGAGATTTTATGGCGCGCAAAGTTGTAAATGCCAAAAAAATGATTACTTTTGCGGTCAAATAATTTTATTTTGTAAAATAATGTATTGGACACTGGAACTGGCATCGAAACTCGAAGACGCACCTTGGCCTGCCACCAAAGATGAGTTGATTGACTATGCTGTGCGGTCGGGAGCACCGCTCGAAGTGATTGAAAATCTCTCTGACATCGAAGACGAAGGCGACGTATATGAAAGTATAGAAGATATTTGGCCTGACTACCCAAGCAAAGACGATTTTTTCTTCAACGAAGACGAATATTAATTGGCCGGGTCGGTGGGCGCCTTGTTTTGTGTTTTTAGACTAAATCACGAGCGACCACCTCACCCCTATTTTTGTTGTTTGGTGAGTGTAAACAAAAGACATTTGCGCCCAAAAAAGTAAAAAATTCAAGAATTATGTTATCACGACGCTTGTTGCGCATCAAGGTTTTTAAGACTCTTTACTCGCATTATATCAGTGGTCGAGCGTCTATTGCCGCTTCGCTGACCGAGTACCACACGAGTGTCGATAAGTGTTATGACCTCTATTTATTGCTTTTGCTTTTGCCGCAAGCCGTGGCGCGTTATGCCGAAAAACGAATCGACATTGCATCGGCTAAGCTCCGCCCGACGGAGGCCGATCTGAATCCCAATCGTCGTTTTGTCGACAATCGTACGATTGCAATGCTCGATAATTTGGCCGAATTGGCCACCGCAGTTGATCAACGCCGAGTGTCGCTCGGGGCCGAAAGTGAGGATCTGATCAAAGATATTTATGACGAGATGATCGCCACAAGCACCTACACCAACTACATGGCCGGTGCGATGAGCGATAGGGCTTTTGTCGAGAAATTCTATGAAGAGCTTTTCGAGGACAACCAACGTATAGAAGATTGGATCGAGTCGCTTTCGATTTTTTGGGCCGATGACTTAAATTATGCGTTAATACAAGCTATCCGTACAATAAAATCACAACCAATTGAGTTATTACCTCAGTGGCGCGACGATCAAGATCGTATTTTTGGTCAAGAGTTGTTCCTTAGTGCGGTCAAGGATATAGACCAAAACATGAAACTGGTGGATTCGTTGGCCAAAAATTGGGATTTGGAACGCATTGCCACTAGCGATCGTTTGTTGTTGGCTTTGGCGTTGGCCGAATTGGTGCATTGCCCGTCAATCCCGGTGAAGGTCACAATGGACGAGACGATAGAAATATCGAAATATTTTTCGACGCCTCAAAGTAGTGTCTTTATAAATGGTATATTACACAAGGCTTTGGAGCAACTTCGCGAGGAAGGCAAAATCATCAAGACCGGGCGTGGATTGATGGAACAGACAGATAAAAACTAATAAAAAAATAAAAAACAAATGACACTAAACACAATTTTGCTACAAGCACCGGCTCAAACAGGAGGTATGGACTACACCTTTATCATTATGATGGTTCTGATCTTCGTTGTAATGTATTTTCTGATGATCCGTCCACAACAAAAACGTCAAAAGGAGCTTGTTAAATTTCGTAACGCGCTGGCCAAAGGTGATAAAATCATCACTGCCGGTGGGATTTATGGTGTGATCAAAGAGGTTAAAGATAATTCGGTGCTCATCGAAGTTGATAGCAATGTGACTCTTCGTCTGGATAAATCGATGATCATGCGCGACACGACTGATGTAGCCGCGGCTTCGCAACAAAAATAGAATATTTCTTTTCGTTGGCTTTCGTTATGAATTTAACGTGAGTTCCATCGTCAGATAAATAGTTTGAAAATCAAGAAAAACGGTGTGAATCAATAATTCACACCGTTTTTTTTGTGGAGGAGTGTGTCTTTTGAAAATTGTTTTTTCGTTGTTGAACTTCGGAGTTCAAAATACTGATTTACAGGGAGTAAACCCCCTCTTTTAGATCGAAAGTGGTTGAAAAATTTAATTTTCAGAGTTCCCCTTTTGTTTTTTTCTTATCTTTGCTTTTCAAAAGTAGAAATGCAATGGAAACAATAACAATCGACTCAATCGAAGAGCTAAGCAAAGTGGCTCGATGGCTCGATGAACAAATAAAAAACAGCGACGCTCGCGTGGTGGCGCTCTATGGCGCGATGGGCGCCGGCAAGACAACTCTCATTAGCTGTTTTGCGAACCTACACGGCTCGCGCCAAACTCCATCCAGCCCCACCTTTGCAATTATCAATACATACGATGCCAAAGATGTAACTATCTATCATTTCGACCTTTATCGCGTTGACGATAGGCGCGAGGTTGAAGATCTGGCTCTCGAAGAATATTTCTATGCCGATAATGCAATATCGCTCGTGGAGTGGCCCGAAAAGATCGAAGCCTTCCTGCCACAAGAGCTGACACTACGCATCAAAATCGACGTTTTAGCCGATAATGTACGCAAATTTTCTGTGATAAATTAGAAATTGTTTGAATTTTATGATTTGTTTGTAATTCAACGCAAAAAGTTGTAGCTTTGCGCTTCCTTAAACCATAATATAGATGTCTGACAGCTCAAAATACGCCGCACGTGGAGTCTCTTCCGATAAAGAAGATGTCCATAATGCGATCAAAAATGTAGATAAAGGTCTCTATGCCAGTGCTTTCTGTAAAGTTGTGGAGGACTACTTCACTCACTCGCCCAATCACTGCCTTATTATGCACGCCGACGGTGCGGGTACAAAAACTGCGCTCGCGTATGCCTATTGGCGCGAAACGGGCGATCTGTCGGTTTGGCGCAATGTGGCAATCGATGCTGTGGTGATGAATACAGACGACCTGCTTTGTGTGGGGGCGGTGGACAATATAATTTTGAGCTCTACCATTGGGCGCAACAAACGCTTGATCCCCGGCGAAGTTATTTCGGCCGTGATCAATGGTACGGAGGAGTTTTTGGCTCGTATGCGCGATATGGGCGTGGGGATATACTCCACTGGGGGCGAAACGGCCGACGTGGGCGATTTGGTGCGTACGATCATCATCGACAGCACGGTCACCGCGCGCATGCGTCGCCAAGATGTGATCACTTGCCAAGGGATCACGCCCGGCAAAGTGATTGTGGGGCTTGCTTCCTTTGGGCAGGCCACGTGGGAAGATCGCTACAATGGGGGTATGGGCAGCAATGGGCTGACCTCGGCTCGTCACGATGTTTTCAATCATACGGTTGCTCAGAAATATCCCGAAACTTTCGATGGCGCGATCCCGGCCGACTTGGCTTATACCGGTTCCTACAATCTGACCGATAAAATCGAGGGTTTGGGTCTCACGGCTGCCGAATTGGTGCTTTCGCCAACGCGAACCTACGCCCCAATTATCACCAAGGTGCTTAGCCAAGTGCCGCGCGAGGCCATTGGCGCTATGATCCACTGTTCGGGTGGTGGGCAGACCAAAGTGCTCCACTTTGCCTCGCCCGCGGTTCATATCATCAAGGACAACTTGATGGATACGCCGCCTTTGTTCAAAATTATTCAAGAAGAATCATCTACGCCGTGGAGTGAAATGTATAAGGTTTTCAATATGGGGCATCGCATGGAGCTTTATGTTGATGCCGATGTGGCACAAACAATTATCGATATTAGTAGCAGCTATAATGTTGCAGCACAGATCGTTGGTAGGGTAGACGCTCGCGCAGCAGGTGATCCGCGATTGACAATTGTTGGCCAAGGTGAGCAATATACATATTAATAAAATATAGGATATGTCGAAAATAATTAAAATCAAAAAAGGGGTAAACATTGAGCTTGTTGGCCAAGCCGAGAAGGTGATCACCAAATCGGCTGAGTCGTCTTTGTATGCCTTGGTTCCAAGTCAATTCATGGGTGTGACTCCCAAATTGTTGGTGCAAGAGGGCGATCGCGTCAAAATCGGGCAACCGATATTTTTTGACAAAGAGCATACTCAGGTGCTTTTCACTTCGCCCGTTGACGGAGTAATTCACGAAATTGTACGTGGCGAAAAGCGTAAAATTCTAGCCATCACCATCGAGCCTAACGGCACAGGCGAGTGCGTGGATTTTATGAAATTAGACGAAAAAAGTTCGGCCGATCAAATCCGTACAACGCTGCTTAGCAGTGGTTTGTGGCCAGCCTTGATCGAGCGTCCCTTTGGTTTTATTGCGCGTACAGATGTTGTGCCACGCGATATTTTTATCACCGGGCTCGACACTGCCCCCTTGGCTGCCGATCTGAACTTCACGGTCCAAGATCAAGAGGCTAATATTTCGCGTGGGATTGCCATTTTGTCTCGCCTAACAACCGGGAAAGTGCATTTGACGATTGCTGCCGAAAGGACGGCAGGCGCACTTTCGATGGCCAAGGGAGCCGAAATTCATCGTATACAAGGGCCGCACCCGGCAGGTAATGTGGGTACGCAAATTGCAGCTATCGCGCCAATTTCAAAGGGAGATACCGTGTGGACGATTGGTGTTCAACATGTTGCGATGATCGGTCGTTTGGCGGCCACCGGTCACGTTGATTTTGTGAAAGTGGTAGCCTTGGCCGGTTCGATGGTCAAAAAGCCACACTATTATCGTACGGTTAGTGGTGCTTCGATTGCATCGATTGCCGGTGGGAATTTAACGGGCGACGATTGCCGCCTGATCAATGGTAATCCGCTCAGTGGCATGAAGGTCGAAGCGACTGGCTATGTGGGCTTCTACGCCAATGAAATCGTCGCCATACCAGAGGGTGATCATTGCGAATTTTTGGGTTGGGCAATGCCTCGCACACATCGTTTGTCGCTCTCGAAGAGTTATTTCTCATGGTTGATGCCACACAAAAAATACAATCTCGACACCAACCTCAACGGAGGGGTGCGCGCTTTGGTGGTCAACGATATATATAACAAAGTTATGCCGCTCGATATTTATCCGGTCTATCTGCTCAAAGCTATCATGGCTGGCGATATAGACAAGATGGAGCGCTTGGGCATATACGAAGTGATCGAAGAAGATTTTGCACTTTGCGAATTTGTGTGTCCAAGCAAAATTGAGTGGCAAAACATTCTGCGTCAAGGAATTAATAAAATGATCAAAGAGTTATAAGATATGAAATTTTTACGTAATACGCTTGATAAGATTAAGCCAAAATTTGAAAAGGGGGGCAAGTTTTCTAAATTGCACTCGACTTTCGATGGTTTTGAAACTTTTCTTTTTGTTCCTCGAACCACCACCACCACGGGTGCGCATATTCGCGACTCGATCGATCTGAAACGTACCATGTCCGTTGTGGTGTTGGCTCTGATTCCGGCTCTGCTTTTTGGTATGTTTAATGTTGGTTACCAACACTCTTTGGCCAACGGTTTGGAGCAAACCGTGATGCAAGATTTTTGGTTTGGTTTCCTTCGTGTGTTGCCCATTATCGTAGTGTCGTATGTTGTGGGGCTAGGCATCGAGTTCACTTTTGCCCAAATTCGCGGGCACGAAATCAACGAGGGCTTTTTGGTCTCTGGTATGTTGATTCCGCTCATTATGCCGGTTGACGTGCCCTTGTGGATGGTGGCCATCGCTACCGCCTTTGCCGTTATCATTGGTAAAGAGGTTTTTGGCGGCACGGGTATGAATATTTTCAACCCGGCTCTGCTTACACGTGCATTTATCTTTTTTGCCTATCCTTCGTCGATCTCGGGTAATACGGTTTGGGTGGCAGGCCTTGGCCAATCGCCGGCCGTCAACGGTTTCTCGGGAGCCACTCCACTGTCTGACGCAGCGCTGGCAGCGAGCGAACATGCTTCGGCTATCAGTTTTTCTACCACTCCAATCGATTGGTTCTATGGTCTGATTCCGGGTTCGATTGGTGAAACCTCGACGCTTGCTATTTTGATTGGTGCCGCGATTTTGCTCTTTACGGGCGTGGCTTCATACCGAATTATGATTGCCACTTTTGCAGGTGGCTTGCTCACGGGCTTGCTCTTCAACTTGATTGGGGCCAATTGTTATATGGACATGCCGGCTTATTATCACTTACTGCTTGGCGGTTTTGCTTTTGGGGCCGTATTTATGGCCACCGATCCGGTGACGGGCGCACAAACTTCCACCGGTAAATGGATCTATGGATTGCTGATTGGTATGTTGGCCGTTGTGATACGAGTACTCAACCCCGGCTACCCCGAGGGTATGATGCTTGCCATATTGTTTATGAACGCCATGGTGCCACTTATCGATCACTATGTGGTGGAGGGCAATGTTCGCCGTCGTTTGAAAAGAACAAAAATTCAAGGCTAGAAGAAACTGAAAACATTTCAAGATATGAACAAGAATAGTAATATTTACATTATCGTCTACTCAACAATATTGGTTGTTGTGGTGGCCGCAGTGTTGGCTTATGCCTCGATTAGTTTGAAACCGATGCAGGAGGCTAATATTAGAGTCGAAAAAATGGGTGCCATTTTGGCCTCGATCGGGCAAGGCAAAGATGTTGCAACCTCGCCTCTGGGCAAGGATAAGTACATCGAAGAAGAGTATGCAAAATATATAGTATCTAGCTTTTCGGTCGATCCGCAGGGCAACAAAGTCGATGGCGAAGATGCATTCAAAGCCTTGAACAATATCAAAGCGGTTTTTGCCGCAAAAAAGGCATTCCCCGTCTTTGAAGCACGAAAAGATGATGGCAAAACGCTCTACGTTTTCCCTCTATCCGGGGCTGGCCTTTGGGGGCCGGTTTGGGGCTATTTGGCCTTGAACGACGATTGCAATACAGTTTATGGTGCCATTTTTGACCATAAAAGCGAAACACCGGGTCTGGGAGCCGAAATTGCTACCCCTGCCTTCTCGGCTAGTTTTGTGGGCAAAAAACTCTTTGACGGCGATCAATTTCGTCCCGTGCAACTCACCAAAGGAGTAGGCTCGTCGATCGATAATCCCTATGCGGTAGATGGTATTTCGGGCGGTACGCTAACTTCTAATGGCGTGTCGGCAATGCTTAAAACATGTCTGGGCGACTACCTGCCATTTATGGAAAAAGTGCGCGCGGCAAGGGCTGTGATAGATACATCTTCGATGATGGTTGTCGACTCGATGGCCGTTGCCTCAGGTGATTCGGTGGTGCCGATGACAAAATTAACACCAGCCCAAAAGATAAAATAGAACAACTTTCCCCCGGCAATGAAAGTCGAGGGCAATGTTTGATACGGCTCGGGCCGCAGACCAACATTGAGTGAAAGATTAAGAAAATAAAAAATCAAAATTACGAGAATATGGCATTTTTAAGTAAGCAAAATCTCGAAACGCTAACGGCGCCTTTCGGGAAAAACAACCCCGTCATTGTGCAAGTGCTCGGCATTTGCTCGGCTTTGGCTGTGACGGCAAAGATGAAGCCAGCCTTTGTGATGGCTCTTTCGGTGATCATTGTCACTGCGCTTTCCAACTTTGTGATCTCGCTCATTCGTAACACAATCCCTTCGCGTATTCGTATTATAGTGCAACTGGTGATTGTGGCCGCACTAGTGATTTTGGTGGATCAAGTGCTCAAAGCCTATGTCTTCGATGTGAGTAAACAACTATCGGTCTTTGTGGGACTAATTATTACGAACTGTATCATCATGGGGCGTTTGGAAGCTTTCGCTATGGCCAACAAACCATTCCCCTCGATCCTAGACGGTTTGGGCAATGGAGTGGGGTATGGCCTGATATTGATCATACTGGGCTTTGTGCGTGAACTTTTTGGTTCGGGAACCGTTTGGGGCTTCCATGTCGTGCCTGAGTGGGTCTATGCACATGGTTATACTAATAATGGACTTATTATCTTGCCTCCAATGGCGCTGATCTTGGTGGGCATCATCATCTGGGTGCACCGCTCGCGCAATAAATCACTTCAAGAGAAATAATGGCTTTTTAGAGTTGAGCTATCAAAATAATCTAGTCATATAAGTAAACTAAAATCAAAGCTTGTAATTCTAAAAAATCTTAATCCGTAATTGAAAAGAAATGGAACAATATTTAAGTCTTTTTGTTAAGTCGATTTTTATCGACAATATGGTTTTCGCTTTCTTCTTTGGCATGTGCTCGTTTATTGCCGTAAGTAAGACCGTTAAAACCGCTATGGGACTTGGCATGGCTGTCATTTTTGTGATGGTGGTCACAGTGCCAATCAACTATCTGCTCAACGTTTATGTGTTGGAGCCCGGTGCTCTGAGCTGGCTCTCGCCACAGTTGGCCGATGTTGACCTTAGCTTTTTGAGCTTCATCATCTTTATTGCCGTGATTGCCTCGATCACTCAATTGGTGGAAATGATAGTCGAAAAATTCGCACCGGCACTCTACAATTCGCTGGGTATATTTTTGCCGCTCATTGCCGTTAACTGCGCCATCATGGGGGGCTCGCTCTTTATGCAAGAACGTGCCTACGAAACTGTGGGGCTGGCAACTACCTTTGCCTTTGGCTCCGGTATCGGTTGGTGGCTGGCCATTATTGGAATGGCGGCTATTCGCGAAAAATTGACCTATTCGGCCGTTCCGGCTCCGCTCAAAGGAATTGGGATAACTTTTATAGTCACCGGACTGATGGGTATGGCATTTATGATTTTTATGGGCATTCAACTATAAGCAACTATGAGTTATTTTCCAATTATTGTGGCCATTGCGGCCTTTCTGATCATCGTTTTGCTGCTGGTGGCTGTGCTGCTATACGCCAAAACTAAGTTGGCCCCTACGGGCAAAGTGACCCTCAACGTGAACGAGGGCGAAAAGATGCTCGAAGTGGATTCTGGATCTTCGCTGCTCACCACCCTCTCTGATAGTGGTATCTATCTACCCTCGGCTTGTGGCGGGGGTGGCTCGTGCGGAATGTGTCGAGTGCAAGTGATGGAGGGCGGTGGCGAAATCTTGCCCACCGAGGTGAACTTCTTTACGCGCCGTCAACAGGCCGAACATTGGCGCCTGGGCTGTCAAGTCAAAGTGCGTGAAAATTTGAAATTACATATTCCGGCCGAAGTACTGGGCGTGAAAAAAATGGAGTGCACGGTGGTGAGCAACCACAATGTGGCCACTTTTATCAAAGAATTTGTGGTGAAATTGCCCGAGGGCGAGAATCTCAATTTCCGCGCCGGGGGTTATATCCAAATCGATGTGCCTAAATATTATGTGGATTTCGCCAAAGATATTCAGGTGGAAGATGAATATCGTAAAGATTGGGATAATATGCACATTTGGGATTTGAAGGCCGACAATAAAGAAGAGACTTTCCGCGCCTATTCGATGGCCAACCACCCAGCCGAAGGCAATATAGTGATGCTCAATATTCGTATTGCCACTCCGCCGTTTGATCGTGCTAAGTGTGGCTTTATGGATGTGGCTCCCGGGGTTTGCTCGTCGTATATTTTCTCGCGTAAGCCGGGCGACAAAGTGACCATTTCGGGCCCTTACGGGGAGTTCTTTATGCACGATACGCCAAACGAAAAGATGTTTATCGGTGGTGGTGCTGGTATGGCTCCAATGCGTTCACATATTTTCGATTTGTTCTTGACCAAAAAATGGGATAAGCCAGCCACATTTTGGTATGGTGCGCGATCGAAACGAGAGATGTTTTATGAAGAAGATTTTGATCGTATCGAGAGAGAATTTCCTAATTTCAAATATACGGTTGCTTTGTCGGACGCGCAACCAGAGGATAATTGGACAGGTAAGACAGGCTTTATTCATCAAGTTATCTATGATGAGTATCTGAAAAATCACCCTGCGCCAGAGGATATTGAGTACTATTTGTGTGGTCCTCCGATGATGATTTCGGCGGCAGTGAAGATGTTGGACTCGTTGGGAGTTCCGCCAGAGAACATTATGTACGATAACTTTGGCAGTTAGTTGTATGTAGGTGCTATTGTAAAACACGCAAATTATTATTGTAATAAAAAAGAGGAGTTTACTTGTGATTGAGTGGCTCCTTTTTTTGTGTGCAGTATGATTGTGTTATAGGCCAATTAGTCAAGGGGGGTGGTGGGGCGTGCGCCTGTGCTAGGTTAGTGCCGGCTGAGAAAAACGCAGTTTTCAAGAGCAGTTAAGAAAACGCAGTTTCCAAGCGCCGATTCAGAAAAACGAATTTCTCGCGAGCCGATTCAGAAAAACGAAGTTTTTCAAGAAAAGTTTTGGGTGACTTTTTCAAAAGTCACGATTCTACACGGCGC
>JAVWYC010000027.1:0-14484 GCA_036661755.1 Mucinivorans sp.
AAGAGGTTGAACTAAAAACCAAACCTCAACCCAACAACAACGACATCTCACCCTGCAACGCCAACGCAGACATTGACGCCGCATCAGCAAAATCATCACCCGAAGAAGCGTAAATTATACCGCGAGACGAATTAACCAATAAACCACACTCCTCATTCATTCCATAACGCGCTACCTCCGACAAAGAACCACCCTGAGCCCCTACACCCGGAACCAACAGAAAATGATGCGGCACAATAGCCCGAATCGACGACAATGACAACGCCTTAGTCGCTCCAACAACATACATCGTATCGTCGGCATTGCCCCACTCGCTGCTCATACGCAACACCCGCTCATAAAGCAACTCGCCCGAAGAACTCTCCATCATCTCAAAATCCGAAGACGATGCGTTGGAAGTTAATGCCAACAACACCGCCCACTTACCCTCACGACCCAAAAATGGATCTACCGTATCTCGACCCATATAGGGCGACAAAGTGACCGCATCAACACCCATCTCATCAAAAAATGCACGCGCATACATCGCACTCGTATTGCCAATATCGCCTCGCTTGGCATCGGCAATAACCAATATTTCCGGATAGTTTAGCTTGATATACTCCACCGTAGCCATCAACGAACGCCAACCACGCTCGCCACCAGCTTCATAAAAAGCAACATTCGGCTTGTAACACACCGCATAACGAGCCGTAGCATCTATTATCTGCTTGTTGAATTCCAAGATCGGATCATCGGCCCCAAGCAACTTTGCGGGAATTTTCTTAATATCGGTGTCAAGCCCAACACAAAGAAAAGATCTTTTTGCACAAATTTGAGCGTATAAATCACTTCGTGTCATAACTATTTGTTGTTTACGCGATTACGGAACAAAAAACCTTTGAAACTCTCTTCGGCTACAAAAAACTTCGCGACCTTGTCCACCGGCAAAACAGTGGCAAAAAGTTTAGCATAACGCTCTATCACATCGGCTTCTTCGCGTTGCAGCCTAACGATGGTTGCGATTTGCGCCTGTGTTGCTTCGTTTTTTTCTATTTGATGAAAAACATGCCGTTTGGCTCTACCTATCGACATTCTTTGTTCCCAATATTGATTGTATATGGGCCAAAATTTCTCGCTCTGTGATGGTGTGAGATCCAATTTGTCGGTCACATAAGCTATTTTTTGAGCTGCTATTTCTTCGT
Source organism: Mucinivorans sp. (assembly GCA_036661755.1). Lineage (GTDB taxonomy): Bacteria > Bacteroidota > Bacteroidia > Bacteroidales > Rikenellaceae > Mucinivorans. The sequence continues at coordinate 1,185 of JAVWYC010000027.1, forward strand.
GTCCGTTGCGCGGTGAGTCGCCGTGTTCTTGTTGTGCCCCTGCGGCAAACGAATAGACAACCACCAAAGCAATAAAGATAATACGTTTCATATCAATTGTGTTTTTTATTCCTCATAAATATCCTTGGGATAACCAAAGGCCTCCATATATGCGTACGAAGCATCACTATACATCGTATTTTGCCCTTGGTTTGGTGTATTGAGATATTCCACCATATCTGTTTCGTCGATCTCATAAATCAAGGCCATTTCATCGTATGATTGCGCTAATTCTTGTTGTAAAGCTGGGCGAGCTGTGAAATAATAGCCCGTCAGAGCCAGCACGACCAGGATCACAAAACTGCCGGCAAAAACAGCTGTACTACGAAATTGCTGGGCAAAGGTCGAGCCCTGTGAGCTAAGCTCTGCTTGCTCTTTTTCGTACGCTTTGGTGAGTATCGAGCGCGATAGCTCATCAAAATAGCCATCCGGAACTTTATATGAATTTGGTTTCATCTCCACGTTTGCATTTATTACTCGTTGGACTCGTGAATAATAGAAAGGTTTAATTGGCTCTCTATTTTTTTTGCTGCAATATGATAGGACGCCTTCAAGGAGCCTTCGCTGACCTTCATAATATCAGCAATTTGAGCATACGGCAACTCGTCATAATAGCGCATATTGAAAACAGCACGTTGTCGCGCGGGCAAAGAAAGGATCGCCTTGGCCAACAAACGTTCTGCTTGCGAGACATCAAAATAGTTATCATTGTCGATCAAACGATCTAATTCGTCGCTCGAAAAACGCTGTGAGCCAAAAAAGCGAGTACGCTTACTCCTAAGGAAACTAAGCGATTCATTGACCACCACCCTGTAAATCCACGTATAGAGCTCACTTTGAGCACGAAAAGTGGCCAGCGATTGCCATATCTTGATAAAACTGTTCTGAACAACATCGTTTGCATCTTCGTGCGAGGCCACAATACGTCGTGCTACGAAGTACATTTTCTGAGAATAATCTCGAACCAGTTGTTCAAAATCCAGCATTACCTTTACGCCCTACGGCGCGAAATAGCACGTTTGGCAGCCGCAATTACGTCTGGTACATCGAGCCCAAAATAGCTCATCAACTCTGCCGGGCGGCCACTTTGGCCAAATTGGTCGTCCACATTGACATACTCCACCGGGGCAGGCATCGTGCGCGCCAGTAGCTGCGCCACACTGTCGGCCAAGCCACCGTTGGCAAAATGTTCTTCGGCCACAACAACGCAACCTGTCTTGCGCACCGATTCCAAAATCGCGGCATCGTCTAGCGGTTTGATGGTGTGAATATTGATCAGATCGACCGTCACGCCCTCTTTTTCTAACGCTTCGGCCGCTCCTATCGCACGCCATAGCAAGTGACCGGTGGCGATAATGGTCACGTCGCTTCCTTCGCTCCATTTGACCGCTTTGCCGATCACAAACGGTTCGTCGGCGTCTGTAAAGATAGGCTCGGCAGGACGTCCAAAGCGCAAATACACCGGCCCCACATATTTAGCAATAGCTTTTGTGGCGGCTTTTGTTTGGTTATAATCGGCCGGGTTGATCACCACCATTCCGGGCAACATTTTCATCAGTCCCAGATCTTCCATTATTTGGTGTGTTGCTCCATCTTCGCCCAGGGTAATTCCGGCATGCGAGGCACAAATTTTAACATTTGTATGGCTATAAGCAACCGATTGACGAATTTGATCATAGACCCTCCCCGTGGCAAAAGCGGCGAAAGTCCCCACAAAAGGAACTTTGCCACCAACGGCCAGCCCGGCTGCTGCCGCAATCATATTAGCTTCGGCAATTCCTGCTTGGAAGAAGCGATCGGGGTGTGCAGCGGCGAATTTATCGAACTTCACCGACCCTGTCAAATCGGCACACATGGCCACTATGTTTTCATTTTCGGCCGACGCTTCGAGCAGTCCGTCACCAAAGCCCGATCGGGTATCTTTTTTACCTTGTACGGTGTATTTTCTCATTATTTGATATATATTTTTAGACTATTTATTTTGAGTCCACTCTGCAAATCACGAATTTCAATTGGCGCCCTTACTCCCATTCTATGGTAGCTGGTGGTTTTGATGATATGTCATAGACAACGCGGTTGATGCCGCGCACTTTGTTGATAATATCGTTACTAACTTTGGCCAAGAAGTCGTAGGGTAGGTGTACCCAATCGGCCGTCATGCCGTCGGTGGAGCTCACGGCACGAAGCGCAACGCAGCTTTCGTAGGTTCGTTCGTCGCCCATCACACCAACGCTCTGCACGGGTAGCAACATCACACCAGCCTGCCACACATCGTTATAGAGGCCTGCTTGGTGGAGCGCATCGATAAAAATCTTATCAGCCGCTTGCAGTATGGCTACTTTTTCGGGGGTCACCTCGCCCAGAATACGGATCCCAAGACCAGGGCCCGGGAAAGGGTGACGTTCCAAAATATTTTCCGGCACTCGCAATTCGCGCCCAATGCGACGCACTTCGTCTTTGAAGAGCAAGCGCAAAGGTTCCACAATTTTGAGCTTCATCTTTTCGGGCAAACCACCCACATTGTGGTGCGATTTAATTGTAGCGCTAGGGCCACCGGACGATATACTTTCGATCACATCGGGGTAGATTGTCCCTTGTGCCAACCATTTTATGTCGGTCAATTTTTGAGCCTCGGCATCGAAAACTTCGATAAAATCGCGCCCAATGATCTTCCGTTTGGCCTCAGGCTCGGTCACACCGCGCAAATCGGCAAGGAATTTATCGCCCGCGCGAACACCTATCACATTGAGCCCCATTGTTTTGTAGCTATCCAACACATTTTCAAATTCGCCTCCACGCAAAAGCCCCATATCGACAAAGATACAGACCAAATTTTTGCCAATAGCGCGATTGAGTAGCTCGGCCGCCACGCTTGAATCCACGCCACCCGAAAGGCCGAGCAGCACTTTGTCGTCGCCCAAATTGGCACGCAAGGTGGCGATCGAACTTTCGATATACGAAGCCGGAGTCCATTCGCCTCGACAACCGCAAATATCGAGCACAAAATGCGCAAGGAGCTTGGTGCCCTCTGTTGAGTGATAGACTTCGGGGTGAAACTGAATGCCCCAAGTTTTTTCGCCTTCGATCTGAAAGGCTGCTACCGGCACATCGTCGGTCGAGGCGATAATTTTATAATCACTTGGCACATTGACTATTGTGTCGCCATGCGACATCCACACTTGCGAATTATCGGACAGTGAAGCGATCAATGGATTTTGCGGTTCTACTTTTCGCAATGCTGCTCGTCCATATTCGCGCGAATCACTGGCTTGGACATTCCCACCATATTTATGCGCCAAATATTGTGCCCCATAACACACACCGAGCAAGGGCAGATGGCCTTTGATTTGCGAGAGGTCGATTTGCGGTGCCGCGGCTTCTCTGACCGAAGAGGGCGACCCCGAAACAATGACGCCAACCACTGTTTTGTCGATCACCACAGGGTGATTGTAGGGGTGAATTTCTGAATAAACATTGAGTTCACGAACTCTACGCGCGATGAGTTGCGTGTATTGCGAACCGCAATCGAGAATAATAATCTTTTGCACAGAAAAGTTTTTTAAGGTGTATTACAAAACAGTAGCATCGCTCATAGGGCGAACCGCCTGCACTACAAAAGTAAATAAATTTTACCGATTTTTCATCACCAAATTACGCTTCACGCATAAATTCTTCAACTTCATTCACCGTTATGGGCACTTTGTCGGCTCCCAGTTGTCGATTGCCCGAAGATGTGATCACTATATTATCTTCCAATCGAATGCCGCCAAAACCGTAATAAGAGCGAGCTCGATCGAAGTCGATAAACTCACTACAACGCCCTTCGGCCGCCCATTTTTCGATCAAAGCGGGTATGAAATAGATCCCCGGTTCGACCGTAATCACGTGCCCCGCGCGAAGTTGCTTGCCCATTCGGAGCGAAGCAATGCCGGGGATTGTGCTACGCTCCACCAAGCGATTGTAGCCCACAAACCTTTCGCCCAGATCTTCCATGTCGTGGACATCAAGCCCCATTTGGTGCCCCAAACCGTGAGGCATAAAAAGTGCAGGTGCACCAGCGATCACCGCCTGATGAACGTCGCCACGAAGGAGCCCTAGCTCGCGCAATTCGGTCGCCATCAAAAAGGCGACTTCTAGGTGCACGCTTTGGTTGGTGATCCCCTCGCGCGTAATTTTTTTGGCTAATTCATTGGCGTGGAGCACTATTTCGTATATCTCTTTTTGTTTTTGGGTGAATTTACCTCCAACGGGGCTGGTGCGTGTAAAGTCCGAGCAGTAGTTCATTAGATTTTCGGCTCCGGCGTCCACAAGGAGCAGTTCGCCATTTTTGAGCACCCCCGAATGAGAGTGGTTGTGGAGCGTTTCGCCACGCACCGAGACGATGGAGTGAAACGACACACCTGCCCCCATTTCGAGTGCTATTGCTTCGATTGCTCCGGCGATTTGTCGTTCGCCTACCCCTTGGCGCGCCATGGACATGGCTTTGGTGTGCATCAAGTAACCGATATGGCAGGCATCTTCGATGGCCGATAGCTCTTCTTGTGATTTGATTTCGCGTTGAGCGACCACCGCTTCGATCAACTTTTCTGATACGAAGCGGTTGATTTCGGCCACTTGCACGCCCAACAAGTTGGCCATCAAGATTTTATTATCGCCACGATATGGCGGTAAGATATGCACTGTGCGCCCTTTGTTGATCGCCCCGGCCACCGTGGCGGCCAAGTCGCTCATCGAGCCCGATAGTGCGCAGCCCACTTGTTGCGCTTGGTCTGCCACCGAGGGTTGCGGCCCTGTCCATATAATGTCGTCGAGCGTATAGTCGTCGCCATAGAGCGTATCGGTTCCTTGGTCTAGATCCACCACCGCGGCAAGGTCGTGACGAGTGAGGCCGAAAAAATAGAGGAACGTACTATCTTGCCGCATGGGGTAGGCGTTGTCGGCATAGTTGCGTGGTGCTTCGGCGTTGCCCGGCAGAACGATGATTCCGGATTGATTCTGATCGCGCATCGCACGACCAAGCGCAGCGCGACGCGCGGCATAAGTGGCAGCAGAGAACATAATATCATTGTTTAGTTGACACAAATATACAAAAAAAATTGGCACAAAAAAAGGTTACCATCAATATTGATGGTAACCTTAGCAAATTGGCTAAACCGAGTAATGTGGTTAGTAGCCCGGATTTTGTTGTTTTGCGATCTCGGTATTGGCATCTACTTCCGATTTAGGAATAGGTAGAATCGCGCGGAAATATGTATTACCATATGATATAGATTCCGGCACCGCAAATGCGTAAGACCAACGAATCGAACGATCGGAAGTCATGCCGTTACGCATCAAGTCGAATGAGCGATGGCCTTCGCCGACAAGCTCGATCCCACGTTGATCCATAATCGATTGCAATGTTGGCGTAAGGGTTCCCAGTGCCGGGTTACGTTTTGCGATTGCATTGAGATAGGTCGACGCATCGGTCATGTTGCCCAATTTGAATGCCGCTTCGGCAGCTGTCAGATAGATTTCCGACAGACGAATCACAGGAACATGGTTGATACGAGGGTCAGTGCCCTTGCCCGGATATTTATTCAACCAGACCAAGGCTGAGCCGTATGTTTTCTTGTTGCCACTAGTCTTAGAAGGGATCATCAAGCCACGACGTACATCGCCCGGATTGGCATCGAGGATTTCGACCAGTTTGCGCGAAATGATCATATCCGAATAACCACCTTCGTTCATCAGATAAGAGATCGATTCGCGGTCGCCGTTATCGATAGCGTTATTGATTACTTGGAACATCATTTCGGTGTTCACGCCACCTTCGGCCCACGCCTTAACATAATCGGCATTGCTCAAAAGTTTGTATGGGCTATTGGCGATAATGTCTTCTGATAGGTCGAACGCTGCTTGGTTGTCGCCATGATAGAGGCTAACGCGAGCCAAGAGACCTTTGACGGCCCACAAGTTGAGCATTCCGTTAGACGGAGTTTCCTTTTTTGCCGAAGCAAGTAGGGTCGTAGCTTCTTTCAGATCGGCGATCACTTGTTTGTAAACCTCAGCCACCGTGGCACGAGATGGTTGCATATCGGGATTGATAGCCTCGGTGATGATAGGCACACCGAGCGAAGCTCCGTTGTCTACCGAATAGGACTTGCCATACAAGCGAACCAAGTCGAAGTGGTTGAGTGCACGTAAGGCCAATACTTGACCTTTGATAACGTCTACTTGTCCCGGCTCGGCGCCTTTATCGGCCTTGCCTGCTTTGATGGCTTTGAGCAAGTTGTTAGCACGACGAATTTGGTTGTAGGGAACACCCCAAATAAATGGAGCATTCTGTGCATTGTACGACATTGCATAAAAAGATGAAGTACGTTTGTTTGGATCAAGTGCTTGCATATAATCACCTTGCACCTCGGCAATAGCAACCATCTGAGCCCCATAGTAGGTGTAACGTTGCATTCCGTCATACACTCCATTGAGAGCTATCAGTGCGTCGTCGTATTCAAGGATGGCCATATCGCTTGGTAGCGCATTGGTTGGCATTTGATTTAGGTAACTTTCATTGCACGAACCTAATGTGAAAGTTGCCACAACCAAAGAAATATATTGAATTATTTTTTTCATTTGCTTTATGTTTTTTTTATTGTGCCGAACACATTAGATTAGAATTTGATTTCAAGACCTAGGCTGACTGTACGCAATGGTGGGGTACGCATACCAACGATACCACCAACCGGGGTCTCGGGATCGACATTCAAATTTTTGTCTTTTATAGTAAACAGGTTGTTTGCCGCAACATAGAGACGAATACCTTCAAAACCGGAGTTACCAAACCATTTTTTAGGTGTTGTGAAGCCAATAGTAATGTTTTTCAGACGCAAGTGGTCGGTCGACATCAAAAAGCGAGATGAAGTATAAACATTCGGATTCTCGTATGTAAACATAGGAAGCTCGGCTACGTCACCAGGTTTTTTCCACATCTTATTAATATCCATTGATGTCGGTATTGCTCCGGTGTAGTTTCCACCATCGCTTAGAGTTGCACCAAGATTATCTACAGCGAGACCACCTAGCGAATAGGTAAAGGTGAAGCTAAAATCGATAAAACTCCATTTGAAGTTCGATGTGATACCACCTTGTACCTTAGGCTCCCACGAACCAACGATTGCTTTTTTCGCTTTCCCGCCATCGGTAGTCGTTGAGTAGTCGCCCTTGTCTGGATCGACATAATATTGTTCAAGACCTGTTGCCGGGTCAACACCTGCTGATTTGAGCAAGAAGAACGAATAGTATGGCATACCAACTTTGTGTAGCCAACGAGTGTCCATCATTTGATCTTGTATCCCGTCGAGTTTTGTCAACGTGTTTTTGTTGTGCGAAAGGTTGATGCCTACATTCCATTCAACGCCGTTGCGTTGGATTGCGATTGCATTCAAATCGATCTCAACACCCATGTTGTTCATCGAACCAACGTTTTGCAAAGTAGTGGCAAAACCTGTGGTTTGCGAAATTTGCTTATCCATGATCAAATCTTTCGTGTCGCGATTGTAGAAGTCTACCGACAAGTTGATACGATCGATGAACGAAAGATCTACACCGACATTCAAGGCGTAGTTTTGCTCCCATTTCAAGTTTGGATTAGGAATACGATTTTCGCTTGAACCCGGGTTTCCGTCATAGTTGTAGCCATAGCCAAAAGTCCCAAGATAGCCGTACCAATTGTTTGGACGAGTACCATTCACACCATACGAAGCGCGAAGTTTAGCTTCTGTGAGAACGGTGTTTATGCCGCCATTTTTCCACCAATTTTCGTTAGACATACGCCATGAACCCGAAACCGACCAGAAGTTACCCCAGCGACTATCTGGCGATAGACGTGAAGTTCCGTCACGACGGAAACTAGCACCAACATAGTAACGACCTGCATAGTTATAGTCGGCACGAGCAACCCAAGAGATCAGAGTCTCTGTGCTTTTCGATCCGCCGGCATCTTTTTCGGCAGCGTTGTCAATGTCGGGCAACAGATAGCTCGGATAGTTCAACCCGGCCGCATACAAGTTGCGATCAGACGTTTTTTCGGTCTCGTAAGAAGCCAAAACATTGATTGAGTGTCCGTTGAATACATTTGCATAGGCCAATTGAGTTTGCGAAACAAAAGTAGCAAAATTATTGTCAACCGTTTGGTTTACACCACCGGCACCCGCGCCATTGTTTGAACGTGGATCCCACCACACAACGTTGTGCGATTGAGTGTAGTCATAGCTCAAAACTTGTTTGGCTGTGAAACGGAACACATCACTCTTATTAAAGTTGATTTCATTATTATAGACAGGGTTAGATAGACCACCACCAATGTTGGAAAAACCGTTAGTCAGGTTGTATGATCCATCTTTATTATACACATAATCCTGAGGACCGGCAAACCACCTTGAATCTGCTATTGGACTTGCGAAACCGCTTTCTTCCTCGTTGTACGATTGATTAACTGATGAAATCAAAGTACTGGCATCGAAAGTGAAATTGCCTTGTTTGTGATTTACATTCACACGACCTGTAATACGTTTGTAGTCAGCTTGTTTGGTGATCCCTTGAACATCGGCGTAGCTCATCGAAGCAAAGAAACGAGTTTTGTCGTTACCACCCGAAGCCGAAATTTCGTAGTTCTGATTGATACCGGTACGGAAAAGTTCCTTATTCCAGTCGGTCCATTTATCGTTCCAAGGTTTTGCGGCATACTCCTTGATCCACTCATTGTTATCAGTCGGAACACGACTCTCCGGATCTTCTGACGCCCAATTCGGATTGGTATATGATTTATAGTTGGACATACCGAGCAACAACAGATCACGACGAGCATTGCCACCCAAGGTTGGACGATAGTTGATGGCCATATTGGTCATACCAACGTCAGCCTTGGCGTTGAAACGCACCTTGCCCGACGACCCTTTTTTGGTTGTGATCACCACCACACCATTGGCCGCACGTGAACCATAGAGCGAAGCTGCCGCTGCGTCTTTGATCACCGTCATTGACTCTATATCATTAGGGTTGAGTGTCGAAAGAGCACTGTTACCATTATCATTTTGAGCCTGAGTCACCTTCAATGTGTTGGCGTCACCGGCAAAGATAGGAATACCATCAATCACATAAAGAGGCTCGTTGCCTGCGTTGATTGAACCCATACCACGGATACGAACCGACGAAAGTGCACCCGGAGCACCGGAAGCCGCGGTGATCTGAACACCCGAAACAGAACCCGCCAAACGATTCTCAAACGAGACCGCCGGAACGTCCTTCGTGCGCGCAGTACCAACCGAAGAGGCCGCACCTGTGTATTCTTTCTTGGTCACCGAACCATAACCGGTCACAATAACAGATTCCAATTCTTTTGAATCCACAACCAAAGCGAAGTTAACTACTTGACCATTTGAAGATACTGAATGCTCCTGTGGCTTGAGACCCAAAAACGAAGCAATAACAACCTTCTCTGATGCCGCAGCCGGAATAGTGATCTTGTACGCACCATTAACATCGGTAAGAGTACCAACGTTTTTCATGCCCTTGACCATTACTGTAGCCCCTACAATAGGGGTGCCGTCATCTGCGTAGGTCACCTTGCCAGTCACAGAAAGATTCTGTGCCGATGCAAGTTGCAACCCAGCCAACAAAACGACAAAAAAGAGTAATACTTTTTTCATTCTTTTTTTGTTTGTTAGTTATTTGTAAATAATAAAACCTTTTGAAACAATTTTCATGCCATTCTTTGCGTTTTATATACAAATACCGAACGAGGCTCCTAACATAAATAGGAAATTAACTTTCCTTAGGCGGATTATGACCCATAAACCCGGACTTACGTGCTGTAAGTGAAGACTTTATGGCCTTGAAATCCAACTAAAAAAATGATTTCCCGGAAATCACCCCTAGCGCTAAATTCCTTGGCGTTGTTTGATTTGATGATGAGAACTAAGGCTAAAGAGCAAGGAAGGCTATAAGCTGATTAAAAGTCAAAACCTCCACAAAACACAAAGTCAAAGCGCCGCACAAAAAATACAAATACTCCGAGCAAAATGCACTAAGCATTCATAAATAAAACTAGAAATTTAATTAAGATCCACTGCACGCTTCTTAATCATTGCGCCCCATCGCGGTCTGTTTCTCCGACAAATTCACCCCTTGGCCGGCGCAACGAAAACCTACGCCAACCACAAGGAAAATAATCGAACAAAGAACCCGAAAGAACAACAATCCTAAAATTCAATTAGCAATCCTAAAAAAGCTTCTCAAAAAATAAAATGTAAATTATTTCTGCAAGTGAAGTAAAATACTTCGCCCTCAAAAGCCGTGTCTTGTATTGTTCTAACACCGCGTTCAAGATTGGGGACATACGCCCCCTTGACCGCAAATATAATACTTTTTTTTTAATAATCAATAGCAAAATGCACTTTTTTTATTAAAGTATCATCTATATGTTGGATTTTTCACAGCACTATGGCCCATAAAACAGAGCTTACGCTCTGTAAATAAGCGTTTTAAGAGTTGAAACCAATATCCGAAAAATAATTCTCGGCAATCACATAAATAATACAAAAATTGCGGGAACCTTGCCCAAGCCCAACGGCCCATGAGACAACCACCAACCGATAGTCCGGCTGGTAATCAACATATTATCACCCGTTAGATCGCTCGCCACGCATAACATTGTGTTGCGATTGCAACTGTTTACCAAATCGGAAAAAAGTGACAAATTGCGATATGGAGTCTCGATAAATATCTGAGTTTGACCCGATTGAGCCAAACGCTCGATACGACGAATGGCCGACAAACGATCTGCTCCCTTGACAGGCAAATAACCGTTGAAAGCAAAATTCTGACCCCCGGCTCCCGAAGCCATCAAAGCCAACATAATCGAACTGCCCCCAACAAGAGGCACCACCTCGACCCCGTGACGGTGTGCCGCCCCTACCAATAAATTACCGGGATCCGCCACACACGGCAAACCAGCCTCGCTCAACACACCACACGAACGATCGTCGTTGAGCACAGGCAACAAAAGCTGCTCCACCTGAGCGGCCGGCGTATGCTCAGACAACTCAGCAAACTCCATCTCATCAATCGGACGATCTAACTTCAAAGTCGCCAAAAAACGACGCACCGTACGAATGTTCTCCACCACAAAATAATCTAACGTGGCGATCACCTCGCGATTGAGCAAAGGCGAAAAATCAACAGGAGACAAAGGAGTTGGTATCAAAAATATTTTTGCCATAGTTCTTAATTTTATCGCAAAAGTACTACCTTTATCTGATAATTCGACCTTTTTTAGACCCGCAATACCAAAAAATATGCTCCTCGATGTAATTATACCACAATCACTCCCCATGGATCACCTTACATATATATATGAAGGCGACGCCCCGATAGGAGCACGAGTGGTAGTTCCCCTAGGGCGCAAAAAACAAGTGGTGGGCATCGTGTGCGCCAAAAGAGAAGAATGCGGCACGGAAAATGAGAAAAAAATTCGACACATATGTCTACTTGTCGACCTCTATCCTATTGTCAACCAACAATTAATAGACCTCTATCATTTCATCTCTCAATATTATATCACGCCCATAGGGGGAGTCGTACGCCGACTGCTACCAGCCCCAATAGCTACCACTAAATTTGCTCCGCAAGAAAGATTACTCAAAAATCGACACAAAAAATCGAAACCAACCTTCGCCACGCAACCAAAAGCTGAAATATCGCTCACCAAAGACAATACACTGCTCATCACAGAAAATGATCCCGAAAATCACGCGCAAATCATAGCCTCGCTCCCTGAACAAGACAACCAAACAACACTCGTTGTCGTGCCCACGCAATTCCAAGCGCAACACCTAGCCGCACTGCTATCGCGCTATGGGCAAACAGTGGTATATCACCCAAAAATCACACTCAAAAAGCGAGCCGATATTTTCGTCGCCCTAGCCACCGCCACCCTGCCTCGCTTTGTTGTCGGCACACGATCGGCCGTGGGCTTGCCTTTTCGGAATTTAGGGCTGGTGGTGGTGGTGAACGACTACTCGTTTGCCTACAAAAGCGGCTCGGCTCCGCGCTATTCGGGGCGCGACGTGGCCATCGTGCTGGCCTCGATCCACCATGCGAAATGCCTCGTGCTGAGCCACGCACCAAGCGTCGAAACCTATTTCAACGCCACTCAAATGGAACAATGGGCCATCGAAATACTCAACACAAATCCCGAGAATAAAAAACTGCGATCAATAGCCCTAGAACATGGCAAAGAGTTGATGTCCAAATACTTACAACGACGCATAGGCGAAGAACTAACCAAAGGACGACAGATCGTTATTTTCCAGAATCGCCGTGGGTGGGCCTCGGCCATGGTGTGTCCCGACTGCGGCTACACACCCTCTTGCGCGGCTTGTGGTTGCTCGCTCACCCTGCACAAGGCTTCGGGCGTTATGCTTTGCCACTATTGCGGCCACAGGGAGCCGGCTCGCGATTGCTGCCCCGTGTGCACCAAGCATGGCCAAGTGGCTCTGGTTGCGCATGGGCGAGGGACCGAGCGGCTGGCCGAGCAAATGAGTGCGCTTTTCCCCGCAGCGCGCCTTTTGCGTCTAGACAGCGACACGGCTGGGCAGTACAATGAAATTGCCGAGCAATTTTCGACCCAAAAGGCCGATATAATCGTTGGTACTCAGATGGTTATCGACAAGATCGACTATACCAACGTTGGGATAGTGGCTGTGGCAGATGCCGATAATTTGTTGTCGGTGGCCGATTTCAGAGCCTCGGAGCAGGCTTTTCGTCACCTTTATTCGCTAGCTCAGGCAGCGCGCCGAGTGGGTGCCGAGATGATTGTGCAGACTTCGTCATACAACAATCCGACCATCGCCATGGCCTTGTCTGACAGTCCGTTAGATTTTTATAAGTTTGAGCTAGCTCATCGTGCGGCGGCTCATTATCCACCTTTTTCGCGTCTTGTGACTTTCGATATGCGTAGTGCAGATCGGGAGCAGTTGTTCGCGATAGCCACTGGTGTTGAAAGGGTGCTTAGGAGTAAGTTTGGCGAGGAGTTGTCGCCACTTTTCCAGCCACAGGTAGAGCGTATGGGTGGTGAACATATTGTAAAGTTATTGTTAAAAGTTGACCGTAGTCGTTCGTTGTTTTTGGTGAAGGGATTGATTGTAGATTTGGTGTCGCCATTGATTCGTCGTTATTTTCGTGTTGTTCGGATTGAGATTATTGTTGATCCGTTGTAGGT
>JAVWYC010000028.1:0-13549 GCA_036661755.1 Mucinivorans sp.
CGCCGTGACTAATCGTGACTTTTGAAAAAGTCACCCAAAACTTTTTGGGAAAAACTTCGTTTTTCTGAATCGGCGCTTGAAAACTTCGCTTTTCTTAACTGCTCTTAAAAGCTTCGCTTTTCTTAACTGGTTCTAGGTGATTTGAAAAAAATCACCTAACAATCCACCGAACAAACGATACTACTATATATAGAGCAATCGACACCCAAGGAACCATATAAACATCATTAGTCAACAAAATAATCAACACCACAGACCCCAAAAACAAATAACGCAACACATTGTCATGCCACGAAAAATTAGCAAATTTAAGCGAAAACATTGGCATATTACACACCATAAGAACCGTCATGATCACAATCAAAGCCACCATAATCCACAACGAAGGCAAAAATAACGCCGTAAAAATAAACGAAACAAAAAAGAGCGCCATGGCAGGCGTCGGCAAACCAAGAAACTCAGTGTGCTGACGCTCGTCGATATTGAATTTCGCAAGGCGCAAAGCAGCCCCGGGAATCATCATCAGCCCCAAATAAGCCACCCACCCAAAGGGCGCCAACAAAGAGTAAACAGCCAAAGATGGCGCAAGACCAAAGCTCACCATATCGGCCAACGAATCCAAATCACCCCCGATGGGCGAATGAGCATTGAGCATACGCGCGGCCGCACCGTCGAAAAAATCGAAAAACGCCGCCGCAATCACCGCCCAAAAAACATATTCAAACCGATTGTCGAAGGCAAATATTATAGCCACCGTTCCACACATTAAATTAGAGAGGGTGAGCGCGTTGGGAATAAAGTGTATTAGTTTTTTCATGTGCTGTTTCGTTAAAAAATCGTATCTTTGCTTTTGCAAAAGTAGTAAAATTATGGTAAAGGTATCACTTCTGGCTCAAAATATCCCGGCTTCGCCCATTCGCAAGCTTGTTCCGTATAGTCAAGCGGCCATTGAGCGTGGGTTGAAAGTCTATCACCTCAACATTGGGCAGCCCGACATTGAGACCCCTCGTGCGGCGCTCGATGCGGTGCGTTCGCTGGACGACAAAGTGATCGAATACACCCATTCGGCAGGCATGCCATCATATCGCCAAGCGTTGGCCGATTTCTATCGCGCGCGCCACACAGAGGTCACGGCCGACAACATAATGGTGACCACGGGTGGTTCGGAGGCTATATTTTTCGGCCTAGCCGCCGTGTGCGATCGTGGGTGCGAGGTGATTGTGCCCGAACCTTACTACGCCAACTACAACGGCTTTGCAGCCCAAGCGGGGGTGACGATTGTGCCCATCACCTCGACAATCGAAAACGGTTTTGCACTGCCCGACATGGCGCAATTCAAGAAAGCAATCACAAAGCTCACTCGCGCTATTTTTATCTGTAACCCCAACAATCCAACCGGTTATTTATATTCGCCAACCCAGATTCAGGCGCTGGGCGATTTGGCACGCGAGCACGATCTGTTTCTGCTTTCCGACGAAGTATACAGCGATTTTTGTTACGACGGACGTGAGCATTATTCGGCCTTGCGATTGAAAGGCGTGGATCGTAATGTGGTGGTTTTTGATTCGGTATCCAAGCGATATTCGATGTGTGGGGTGCGTGTTGGGGCGTTGATCACTCGCAACCCGGATATTTTGTCGGCAGTTTTGCGTATGGGTCAAGCGCGCCTATGTGCTCCTTATTTGGGTCAAGTGGCCGCTCAGGCGGTTTGTGTGGGCACTCCGCCACAATATTTTGAGGCCGTCAAGGCCGAATACACGGCTCGTCGCGATGTTTTGATTGCCGCCTTGCGCAATATTCCGGGTGTGGTGGTTCCTACTCCCAGCGGTGCTTTCTATGTGACGGCTTCGCTACCGGTCGACAATTCGGAGCATTTTGCGCAGTGGTTGCTCGAGAAATTTGAGTGGCACGGAGCTACGCTGATGGTGGCTCCGGCTGCCGGTTTTTATCACGACCCGACCGCTTGCCCACAGAATCAAGTCCGATTGGCCTATGTGCTCAAAGTAGAAGATTTGCGTTCGGC
Source organism: Mucinivorans sp. (assembly GCA_036661755.1). Lineage (GTDB taxonomy): Bacteria > Bacteroidota > Bacteroidia > Bacteroidales > Rikenellaceae > Mucinivorans. The sequence continues at coordinate 2,024 of JAVWYC010000028.1, forward strand.
GATCGATATTTTGGCTCGCGCCCTAAAAGTCTATAACGAGCAGTGATTTTCCCTTCAATCGTTCAATATATTGATGCTATATGTGGTGGGCGTGACTTTTTTCGTTCGCTGCCTTTGGTCGATTTGTCGATCGATATTCATGGTGAGCCAATCTATTGTAGCGGTAATTTTGGGGTAGTTTTTTGTGTCGATATTGGTTCCGAACGTCGAGCTTTGAAGTGTTTCACGCGCGAGCAAAAGGGGCGCAAAACCGCTTGGCAGACGATCGAAAATCAGATGCCGCGATCGCCTTATATAATTGACTATCATTTCTTGCCCGATGAACTTTTTGTGTCGCTCGATCAAGAGAGTTTAGACGCTTTTTCGGTTGTGGATATGGAGTGGGTCGAGGGGCAAACCTTGGCGCAGGCTGTGATCCAAGGGGCAGAAAGTGGCCGCAGGGATCAGCTCGAACTGTTGAGCGCCGCCTTTGACGATATGGCTCTGTGGCTGTTGGATTCGGGCATGGCTCATGGCGATTTGAAGCCCGAAAATATTTTGGTCACTCCCCGTGGCGAGTTGCGTTTGGTGGATTACGACGGGGTCTACCTGCCGTCGATGCAAGGCCAAGCGCAACGCGAGATCGGTTCGACAGCCTATCAACACCCGCTGCGCTGCGCGATGGACTTTGGTCCTGCGATCGATCACTATTCGATCGCCATGCTCTCTTTCACTCTTCGCGCCTTGGCCGGCGAGCCTAAGCTCTATTCTATCTTTGGTGGTGCGGGCGATGGGCTTCTTTTTTTGCCCGGGCAGATCATGTCGGGTTGTTGCCCCTGTTATGAGTTTTTAGCCTCAACCGCTCTTGCCGCCAGCCCTCTTTACTCCGCCTTGGCCGGCGCCGACCCTACGATCGAGGGGCTGAAAGAGATGATCGCCCGCCCCTATGAAGCCTCGCTCGATGGCGAATTGATCCCCATCAAAAAGGGCGATTTGTGGGGTTTTTGCGATTTGTCGGATCGCGAAATTGCACCGATCTACCAACACGTATTGCCATTCACCGAGGGGTTGGCGGCCGTTTGTTTGGGTGGCAAATGGGGTTATATCGACCTTTCGGGGAGCGTGGTTGTTCCCTTTCGCCTCGATGATGCGTGGAGTTTCAGCCAAGGGCGTGCCTTGATTCGCTATCGGGGCAAATATGGTTTTATCTCGACCCAAGGGCGCCGTGTGATTGCCGCTCGCTATGATTTTGCGCGTAGTTTCGCCTCTTCGCTTTCGGCGGTCTGCTACAAGGGGCGATGGGGCTATATCGACCTCGACGGGCGGTGGAAGATCGCCCCCGAATATGATTATGCCGAAAATTTCCGCCACGGCAAGGCGCGTGTCGAGCTTAACGACGAAAGTAAGATCCTCGATTTAGAAACTTTTTGAAAAGTGAGGGGGGGCTTCTTTGAAATTGAATTTCCGGCGGTCAAAATAGCCAAAAAAACGAGATTATTAAATTTGCAACAATTTCTCAGAATAAAAACACTATTTTTGTAGCCGTAAAAAAAAAGATTATTTAAGATGATAAAAAAATATATTGCACTCCTAATTTTGTTTTGCGGAACTTTGCCGTCGGCTTCTGCCCTCACCCCACCCCACCCACGGCTGGTGGTTCAGATCACGGTGAGCGGCATGCGTTACGACTATTTGCTGCGCTTTGCCAATAATTTTTCTGACCAAGGCTTCAAACGCCTAATTTCGCAAGGCGCGCTATGCGAACGTGCCATGATTGGCTACTTGGGCACAAACACCGCCTCGGGACTGGCCACCATAGCCACGGGTGCCAACCCGTCGTCGCACGGAGTGATTGGCAACCAGTGGTTTAACTACACAACGAGCGAAAAAGTGTCGCTCACCTTCGACAAGACAGTGCGCACGGTGGGTGCCGACGAGCTCGACGCTCAGGTCTCGCCGCGGGCAATGATCGCCTCCACAACGGGCGACTGCATCAAGGGCTCGTCGCCACAATCGAAAGTAGTGTCGGTGGCTTTCGACCCCCTGTCGGCCGTTGTGGCCGGTGGTTTCGAGGCCGATGGTGCATATTGGGTTTCGCCACGTGAGGGGCATATGGTCTCATCGAGCTACTACACCAACAAGTTGCCCGAATGGGTCGATAATTTTAACGCCACAAAGTTGGCCGAGAACTATTCGTCGGCTCGGTGGGAAATTTCGCGCCCGGCAAGTGCTTTTTTCAATGTTTTGCGTAGCGATATTTCGGTGGATAGCTCGAAGTTGAATTTCGATTTCTTGACACGCAAAAAATACGACTACCAAAGGCTCTCTACTTCGCCCTTTGGCAATTCGTTGATCAAGGATTTCGCCGTTCAAGCAGTCATCAACGAAGATTTGGGCAAAGATGGTTCGACCGATTTTCTGAGCGTTGTTTTTGATTGCACACGCCTTGGGGGGCAAAAATACGGCTCCAATTCGATGGAGGTCGAAGATATTTACTATCGGCTCGACTCCGAAATCGCCTCTTTTGTCGATTTTTTGATTTCAAAAGTGGGGCAAGACAATCTGTTGCTCGTCCTATCGTCAGACCATGGGCAGTGTAGCCCCTATGTCGAGACAGCACGCAGCGCAGGCGGGCGCTTCGACCTATCGCAATTCGAGGTCTTGATCAACGGTTTTCTGGGCGCGCAACTCATGCAACGCATTGCCCCCGATCGCCAAGCGGCGGCCGCAGAAGGCAATCAACGCTGGGTGCTCGATGTGGTGGACAATCAGATTTACCTCAATCGTCAACGGATATACCTTGCCGGTTTAGACTTGGCTCGGGTACAAGAGATGGTGGCCGATTTTGCGATCCAATTTCGTGGGGTGAGCGAGGCTATCACGGCACGCAATTTGCAGTCGGCCTATTTCGCAGCCGGCACAATGGGCAAAGCGCAAAACAGCTACTTCGCTCGCCACTCCGGCGATGTGATACTGAACCTTTTGCCCGGTTGGAGTGTGGATAATGGAGCCCTTTCGCAGGGTGGATCGCAATATATATACGACACACATGTGCCCATCATATTTTTCGGAGGAGCCATCGCGCCCGACAACATATCGCGCGAGGTGAGCCTAACCGACATCGCACCCACCATCGCCCATTTGGTTGGAGTGGCGCCACCCAATGCAGCCACCGGAGTTCCGATTCGTGAGATTTATGTTAAATAACTAAAACGTTATGACAAGTATAGAAGATATTCAACAAGAAATCGTCGAAGAGTTTGCCGTTTTTGACGATTGGCTCGATAAATACAACTATCTGATCGAGCTCGCCCAAAGCCTGCCAATGATAGACCCCACCCACCGCACCGACCAATATCTGATCGCCGGTTGCCAAAGTCGAGTGTGGATCGATGCCTCTTTCGATGGTGCGCGGCTCCACTTTACTGCCGATTCCGACGCCATTATCACCAAAGGAATAATCGCCCTCTTGATCCGCGTGATGGATAATCGCCTGCCACAAGAGATCGAAACAATTGACCTACAATTCATTGACCGCATAGGACTTCAAGAAAACCTATCGCCCAACAGAGCCAATGGATTGTTGGCGATGATCAAACAGATGAAACTTTATGCCCTTGCTTATGACACCACAAGAAATACTAGCTGTTGAGCAACGCGTGGGTGAGGCCTTGAAGATGGTCTACGACCCCGAAATCCCGGTCAACGTTTACGACCTGGGGCTGATCTACGACATTTCGTTCGAGCCCGACGGCCATTGTACCATTGTTATGACCCTCACCGCCCCGAACTGCCCCGTGGCCGATGATTTGGTGCAACAGGTGCGCGACATGGCGCTCACCGTCGAAGAAGTCACCAAGGTCGACGTCACTCTCTCTTTCGACCCCGAATGGAGCCGCGAACGTATGAGCCAAGAGGCTTTGCTCGAATTAGGAATGCTATAAAAAATCATAAAAATGTATACATACAAAGAGTTAGAGGCCAAAAGCCTTGCGATTTTCACAAAAATGGGCTGTCCGGCAGCTCACGCCCAAATCATCACCAAAGTTTTGCTCGCCGGCGAACTGCATGGGCTTAGTTCGCACGGCATGTTGCGGGTCAAAGATATTTACGATTTATGGCGTGCCGGGCGCATCAACATCACCCCCACCCCCCGCGTGATATACCAAACGCCATCAACGGCCACTGTCGATGGCGACGGAGCGATAGGCATCGTGGCGGCTCATTTTGCGATGACGGTGGCTATCGAAAAAGCGAAAAACGCAGGCACGGGCTGGGTGGCGGTCAAAAACTCCAACCACTTTGGCATCGCGGGCTATTATGCCGAAATGGCGCTGCAAGAAGATATGATCGGCATCGCCATGACCAACGCCAATCCGTTGGTGGCGCCTACATTTTCTGTCAGTCGATTGTTGGGTACAAACCCTTTGGCGGTGGCCATTCCGGCCTTGCATCAGCCTGCCTTTGTGGCCGATTTTGCAACGACGCCCATCGCACGCGGCAAACTAGCCATCATGGGCAAAAAGGGGCAGAGCGCACCTCTGGGCTATGTGCAAGATAAGAACGGAGCGCCGTCGACGGATCCCGATATTTTGTTACACGGTGGTGCTATCGTTCCTTTGGGTGGCGATTCGGTACATGGGTCGCACAAGGGCTACTGCATGGGTGCGTTGATCGATATTTTTTCGGCTGTTTTTTCGGGAGCCAATTTCGGCCCTTTTGTGCCGCCACAGGTGGCTTATTTGCCGCTCAAAGAAGAGAGCGTCGGGCAAGGTTTGGGTCATTTTTTTGGCGCGATGCGTGTTGATGCTTTCCGCCCGGCCGATGAATTTAAGGCTTCGATGGATCAATGGATCGAGACTTTTCGTGGCGCAGTGCCGGCGGAGGGTCACGATCGGGTCTATATTCCGGGCGACATAGAGCGACAAAAGAGCGAGCGCATCATGCGTGAGGGCATCACCCTTCTGCCCTCTATCGAAGCCGATTTGGCTCAGATAGAGAGCGAGCTCGGCATCTAAGTTTCTGTTACTTGCCTGTGTGCTTGGCTAATTCTTGTACTTTTTTGAAATCTTCGGGCTTGCCTATATCGACCCAATAGCCCGACAGGGGGAAACGGATCACACTCCGCCCCCGAGCGATCAACAGATCGATCAAATCAGTAGCGTTAAAAGGCTCACCATCAGGAACTAAGTCCAGCACCTGACGCTTGATTAGGTATATCCCCGCATTCGCATAGTAGTGGAAACTTGGTTTCTCGCGAATGCCTTTTATATTGCGCGCGCCCTCGATCTCGAAAATACCGTAAGGAATGCTAACCGAATAAGGGACGGCCGCCACCGACATATCGGCGTCGTGCTCCTTGAAGTGCAAAAAGAAATCCTCCAAATCCACATTGGTGAACAAATCGGAGTTCATCACCAGTATCGTATCGTTGTGCCACGAGGGGATAAACTTCACCGAGCCCATCGTTCCCAAAAACTCAGTTTCACGCACACAACGCACCTGAATAGATCGACAAGGCTTCGCAAAATGAGCGTCGAACTGTTCGGCTAAGTAATTGGTAGTCACGTTGATATGCTCGATCCCGTGATCCAGTATATTGTCTATATTATAGTCTATGATCGGTTTGCCGGCCACTTCAAGCAGCGGCTTTGGGGTGGTGAGGGTCATCGGACGAAGCCTTTCGCCGCGCCCGCCGGCCATCAACACCGCGTCGATAGGCAGAAATGATTTTTGGGTCTGAAAGTTTAGTATCTTGACCAAAAAACCATCTTTGTCCAATAGTGGCACGATACTCAATTGGGCACGTTTGATAAATTTTAGTTTTTCAGTATCGAAATCACCGGCAGTGAGGTAGGTGAAATTAGCGTTCATCACCTCCTCCACGGTGCTCGACAGGGAGAGCCCGCCAATCAAACCGCGACGCACATCACCAACGGTAACTGTCCCCTTGATCTTTTGGTCTTGACCCAATGCAAAGAGAACCATGATATGGTGATGAGATAGTTCCTCTAATTTGTATAGGGCATCTAAAATCGTGCTCGACAAAGAAAGCGCGTATTGATCTATATTAATCATAATTTATTGAGCTATCGTGTGAAATTGTTTGATGGTCAGATCCTTTAATGATACGCTCTTTAAGGTTTGTAAAATTTCTTGTGCTGTGTCCGCTTTTTCATAGGGATTGGCCACCAAGGTGTAATCCTGAGCCATGGCCTGTGATAGTTTGGCGGCAATCTCGCCCCTGAGGGGCAAACAATCGCTCACGCTGGCCGCTTTGATACGCCCCTTCTGGCGATTACCTATATTAATTGTCGGAATGCCAAAACTCGGAACCTCGATAATACCACTGCTGCTATTACCAAGAACGGCGCCAATGTATTGCAAAACAGACAAATAGCGCTGCCTGCCAAGCGAAGAAAAACAGACCGCACGCTCGCTATTGGCCGCACACCACGCCCCGATTTTCTCTTCTATCACACGTGCCCCCGTATCGGAATTAGGCATGGTGAAGATCACACGCAGATCATGCAACTCATCGAGCGCACAGAGCAATTCGTCGATCTGAGCGGAGGCCATCCCCGGCTCCATGGTCACGGGGTGAAAGGTCACCAAAACAGTGTGCCGATCCAAAGCAAATTCCCCAAGACTTTTTTCTGTATCCGCCTTGCTCCATAGCTCGCTCCGTTTAATGTTATCTACCCCGATAGCACCAACATTGAACACTCGCGACGGCTGTTCGCCCATCTGTATCACTCGCCGAGCATACTCTTGGGTCGATGTGAAATGCAGCTGACTCATCTTGGTGATCGAGTGGCGAATCGCATCGTCAAAAGCCCCCTGCGTGATCTCGCCCCCGTGCAAATGCGCTACGGGAATATTGAAAATCAACGCCGCCGAAACGGCCACCAATATCTCGTACCTATCACCCAAAACGACCAACAAATCGGGCTGCAATGCTTGGTAGGCCGAGGCAAAGCCTTGCATGGCAACCCCCATCGATTGCACTACCTCGGCCGCCGTGTCGAGCGCCGCCTCCATCGGCACACGATAATCGATCACAAAGCCTGCCGCCTCTATCTCTTTGTAGGTCAGCCCATAGCGTTCCGATAAGTGCATGTTGGTGGCAATGATTTGCAGTTGCAGCTCTTGGTCGGCCTTGATCATAGCGGCCAAGCGACTGAGCAGCCCCCATTCGGCACGTGAACCGGTCACCAGACATATCTTTCTCATATTTCAATCGTTTCTTCGTCCATAAAATCACGCACCGCGACCTGCCCCACAACTCGTTCCCACTCCATGGGCGAAATCCCACAGGCAGGACGTTTGACAGTTATATTTTCTTCGGTCAACCTTTCGCCCTTTTTGATAGCTCGTGCAGCGACAATCGATTTACGTGCAACGACAATGTTTGGCTTTTCCGACAAAGTGGCTTGCTTGACGCCATCGCCCAAAGCCTGCTCCACGTTGCGGATCTGAGCCACCATTTGTTCGAGCTCGATCGGTTCGATCGACGCCAAATGGTCGGGCCCCTGCATTGCACGATCGAGCGTAAAGTGTTTCTCGATCACACAAGCACCCATCGCCACAGCTGCCACCGGGATTTCGATCCCCTGCGTATGATCGGAATAACCAACCCTGAGGCCAAAAACGCGATTCATAGTCTGCATTGCGCGTAGGTTCACCTCGGCTTTTGGCGCCGGGTATTCTGTTGTGCAGTGCAGCAGCGTGATCTGAGCGCGAGGCGTGCCAAAGCGTGTGAGCACGTTGATTGCATCTTCTATTTCGCCCATCGTGGCCATTCCTGTGGATAGGATCACCGGTTTTTGGGTCTGTCCGATTTTTCGTAGATAGGGGAAGTTAGTGATCTCGCCACTTGGCACTTTCCACATAGGCATGTCGAGCGACGAGAGAAAATCGATGCTCTCCAAATCAAAAGCAGTCGAAAAAAAGGCCACATTTTTCGACCTACAATGTTCTATCAATTCATAATGATCAGCCGGGCTAAGTTCCAACGCTCGGAGCATCGCATACTGCGATGTGTCGGCACCGGCCATGTTATCTTGCTGGTATTGCGCCTTTTGAGCCGAGCGACTCACTAGGCGATCAGCTTTGAAAGTTTGAAACTTCACATAATCCACCCCCGCCGCCCCCGCAACGTCTATCAAACGGCGCGCTGTGTCTATCGACCCGTTGTGATTCACCCCGGCTTCGGCTATAATAAGGGTATGGCTCATAGCTTTTTCATCAAAATCGCAGGATTACCGGCATATATCCCCCTAACTTTCAGTGGTTTACGCACAAACGAGGCCGCCGCCACCACGCAACCCGCACAGATCGATGCGCCGTTGAGCATCACGCTCTGGCTCCCCAGAAAAGTATTTTCGCCAACCGTGCAATCGCCGTTCACCATTGCTCCCGTCGATATGTGGCAAAAATCACCCACCACCGCGTCGTGTTCCACATTGGATAGAGTGTTGATGATGCAATTTCGCCCCACCCGGGCACCCGCGTTCACCATCGCCCCTTGCAGCACAACTGTCCCCGGGCCAATGGTTGCGTGCCGACTCACCGAGGCTCGCCCGGCGACAATGGTGGCCAGTGTGCCGTCGGCTTGCGCTATTTTTTGATCGATCGCTTGGCGAATCGCGCAATCTTTGATATGGCCGACCGTGATCACAAATTCGTATTGCGCGGCATATTGAGCAATATCATCGTCCGTTCCGATCACTCGATAGCCCAAAATATCGTGCCCCACATTGGCCTTCACGTCCAACACACCCGCGATCTCCCTTTGAGCGCTTTCGGCCGCCTGGATCACGCTTTTGCAGTGCCCGCCGCCGCCTATCAAAATTAGTGGTTTCATATTTTCACCGAACTAGGAATGTTCACCACCCGCGCGGCCAACCATTCAGCATTACTTAAATCGCCACACTGAGCATCGGCATACATCGGCATACGGTTCATCAACTCCCACACCGGACGCGTCGCCACGCCCGCATCGTTGGTGGCTGTCAAAAAGGCGATCTGAGCCTCGTGGCTAGGCAAAATAACAGCGTTGAGCCAATAATTAGACGAAGTACAAGGGCTGTCTACAAAAAATTTCATATCGGTACGGGCCTCAAAAAACCGCCTGTAAGCATCGGCCGTGGCGCGTTTGCTGGCCACATATTGCGGCAAAAGCTCCATCTGCGCACAGCCGAGCGCGGCGTTGATGTTGGGCATTCGATAGTTGTAACCGATCGCATCGTGGCGAAATTCCCAACGATGAGCCACCTTGGCTTGCGTTGTGATATGTTTGGCGTAGGCGGCCGATTGCTCGTCATTGAAGAGCAACATTCCTCCGCCACCGGTGGTGATGGTTTTATTGCCGTTGAAAGACAAAATCCCGATCCGCCCAAAAGTGCCGGTGTGCTTACCTTTATAAAAGCTACCAATACTCTCGGCCGCATCTTCGACTATTTCTATATGCCACTTTGCGCACACAGCCACCAGTTCGTCCAAATGCACCGGGTGACCGAAAGTGTGCATAGGCACACACGCCTTGATGCGTCGCCCTGTCGATTTGTTGAAGCATTCCCCGCCGCGCATCTGAGCATTCTCATCGAGCCATCGTCCCATTTTTTCTGGCGAAAGCCCCATCGTATCCATATCTACGTCGATGAAAACGGGCTTAGCTCGACAATACGAAATCGCATTAGCCGTGGCCACAAAAGTCAGCGGCTGTGTGATCACCTCGTCGCCACTTTCTACCCCCACCAGCATCAGTGCCATGTGCAGCGCATTGGTACCACTCACGCAAACCACCGCCTTCTTTGCGCCCGTAAATTGAGCGACCATATCTTCAAAACGAGTGACAAAGGCTCCCACGCTCGAAACAAATGTCGTATCGATACACTCCGCCAAATATTTTTTTTCATTCCCGCCGAATGTAGCCGCGTGAAGGGGCACCACCTCATCTGCCGATTTGCCGTATAGCGAACGAATGAAATCAATCTCTTCTTGATACATTTTTTTCTGCTTAAATTTGCACAAAAGACTTTCTATCTACAAAAGTACAAATTTTTATTTACTTTTGTAATGAATTATAGTCAAAAGGATTTTCGGGAAGATCATATCTTTCAAGAAGTCACCTCACACAAAGAGCACCAAGGTAATGATCAATCTCAATCAGTTTATCGCTTCCCATGTCACAAAACGCAATACATCTATCTTTCAGGAAGATATAGAGCGCAACCGCGAACAATTAAGCTCACAAATCAAAGACAAATCGATACTTGTCATTGGCGGCGCGGGGACTATTGGTTCGTCGTATATCCGATCGATTTTGCCCTTTCGCCCTCGTTCGTTGGTGGTGGTGGACGTCAACGAGAATGGGCTGACCGAGCTCACGCGTGATTTGCGCAGCTCGACACGCTTTGTGCCACAAGACTATTTGACCTACCCCATGAATTATGCCGATGCGGTCTTCGAGAAGATGTTTCGTTCACGTCGAGGGTTCGATATTGTGGCTAATTTTTCGGCACACAAACACGTTCGCTCCGAGAAAGACGTCTATTCGGTGGAAGCTTTATTGGAAAATAACGTTCTTCGAGCTCGCCACCTGCTGGAACTCCTTCGAGAGTTCAAACCACAACATTTTTTCTGTGTATCGACCGACAAAGCCACTAATCCGGTCAATATTATGGGCGGATCGAAAAAAATCATGGAAGATATGATCATGGCTTATTCGCGTGAATTTCCGGTCACCACGGCTCGGTTTGCCAATGTGGCTTTTTCTAACGGATCCTTGCCGGCTGGTTTTTTGGACAGAATAGCCAAAAAACAGCCGATCTCGGCCCCTTATGACGTGACTCGTTATTTTGTTTCGCCCGACGAGAGCGGACAAATCTGCATGTTAGCTTGCATGCTTGGTCGAAGTGGCGAAATATATTTCCCCAAACTAAGCAAAGAACAGATGATGACTTTTTCGACCATGGCCACCGATTTGCTGCATGAGATGGGCTACCATGTTTTGGAATGCCAATCACAGCAACAGGCTATCGAACGTGCCCAAGCCTTGGAGCATGGTTCGCTTGATTATCCGGTCTACTATTCTCAGTCCGACACCTCGGGCGAGAAACCATACGAAGAATTTTATACCGATAGCGAAACGGTCGACCTCACGCGCCACTGCTCGCTCGGCGTTGTGACCTCCGTCACGCCACGCCCGATGGATGAGATTGATATTTTTTTCAAACAACTGCGTGCTCTTTTTGCCGACAATCATACCTCGAAGGGTCAAGTGGTGGAGGCGATGCGAGGCTTTCTCAAAAACTTTGAGCACATAGAGACCGGTTTGAATCTGGATAGTAAGATGTAAGTTGTGGTCTAGGTCATTGCTTTGGTCGCAAGGTGGTTTGCTTGTGATTTGTTGCGGGTTTGCCGCGCGCCTTTCTGGCTTTATTTCTTTCTAGCTTTTTTCTAGCTCTATTTCTTTTCTATCTTTTTAGTTTGTTCTATCCCGGGGGTTTGTGTACCCCCGGACCCCCACAGTTAAATTAATTT
>JAVWYC010000029.1:0-13341 GCA_036661755.1 Mucinivorans sp.
AGGGGGTCCGGCGGGGTGCACAACACCCCCGGGATAGTACAAACTAAAAAGATAGTAAAGAAATAGAGCCGGGATAGAACTAAAAAGCTAGAGCGGTTTGCGAGACACAAAGCTCGCGCAGCTTACGCGCAAAAAACCGCTCGCCGCGCAACCGCCACACCTCACTCACCCAACCCGGGAACATTCGGAATCAAAAGCTCCCAATCATTGACCGTCACCAAAATATCGGACAACAACATGCGCACACGAATCTTTAATGGCTTATCCAACGCTACACTCGCCGGATCTATTATCAAACGAGCATCAACAAAAACTTGCTTGCCATTACCCAAACACAAATGAAATTGCCCGCCCACAGGACGGAAAATACGAAAATTATCGACCAAACAACCGTCAACGTTCCGCAACTTAGCCCCATATGTGCCCACGCCAGACAAACTCACGCCCAACCCATCATAGGCCGTGGCCAACTCGCTGAAAGTAGCGTAATAACTGCTCAACGGCTCATTGCCCTCCCACGTGATTAAATCAAGCCCCTCGATGGCAAAATCAATATCGTAGTACAATCGCTCTAATGGAACAACATTAGTTATGATCTCGTCTTGACGCATAACTTCAAAATCACGATTGCTATACATCAAACAAGGAGCCTGAGCACCTACCCTATCGCTCGTGATGCTGCACATCAATTCCTCTATCGTAGACTTTCCCGGCGTCAAAGGTGCTAGAAGTATCGGTTCATCGGCGCCAAAACAAACCACCTTGTATTGTTTTTGTGCGATCCCACTAAGGAGGTCAAAGGTGTTATTTGCACCGGTTATTTGAACGGTGCTGTCCACAAAAACGCCTTGATTGTCGAACACATACGCATAGACGGTCAACGAATTATCGCTAACTTGCACCCCTGGGTCAAATTGCACGCGCAGCGTGGGTTTGGGGCGTATGGTGGTGGTAACGTTCTCGCCAAAGCTACAGGCGCAAAACATTGCCAGAAGAAGCAACGAGCAGATAGAAGTAATTATTCGTGTCATTTTATATTCATTAGGCTAGCAATTTCGGGGTCAAGTCGTGCGCGGAAGACCAATTTTTCGTCCAGCGCGATGGCTTGGTTGTAGAAGTCGCGAGCTTGTCGTTTTTCGCCCAAGCGTGTACAAACGATGGCTCGCAAATATAGTATGATGGCTGTTTGTGGCAATTCCAGCAGGATTTCCTTTGCTGTGCGGTCGGCTCCTTGCGAGAGCAGTGCCACTGCCGAGTTTTGGTCGCGATAGGGGTAGAGTATGTTGGATGCTTCTTTGTAGTGTCGCGTACGCAGCAATTCGCAGCCGCGAGCATAGATCGTGTCGGGCTCTGTGGTTTCGATTGTATCTTTGATCATGCCCACTCGCCGCAGGGCGTAAGTAAACTTCACCGATCGAAGTTTAGGGTATATATTGTTGAGCATGTATTTGTATTGTTTGGGGAATCGTTCGCGCACTTTGCCTTCGCGCGCGTCGGGTGTGAGCGTTTCGTTGCCCAAGATGTCCAGTATTGCTCGTTGAGCGTCTATTGTTTCGTCGGCTTTGATACGGTTTATGAGTTCGCCCCAATCTTCGCCCACCCATCGCACCTTGAGCAAGGTGTCCATTTCGGGGTAGTCGAATCGCGTTGTCAGGTAGTGTTTGATTGATTCGGCGCGTCCACGCGAGAGCCAAAAATTTGACTGTTCGTTTCCTTCGGGCGACGATCCTGCCGTTAGGGTGATGTTATCGACGTGATATTCGTTTTGGATCAATATTTCTTTCATCAACAGGCCTATCTTATTGAGTTCGGCTTTGTTGTCGCCCAGTGTGTCGATCAAATTAGTTTTGCCTACTTGGAAATTGAGGAACGCTTTATCTTCGACCGAGGCATATTTTTCGATCACTTTTTTGATATATCGTTCACGTTGTTCGACAAAAGAGAGCATCGAGCTGATGTAGAAGGTTATGGTGTCCGAAGGTGGCATAAAATATTGCGATCCGTCGAGCGCTTGAATTTGTCCGGCCAGGGTGATCATCAATTTTTTGGTATCTTGTTCGGTTTTCACTTTTTCGCGATAGAGGTATGTTACCGTTTCGCTGCCTTTGGTGATTGAGTCGAAGCGTGCTTGGGTAAGGTATGGGTGATCGATAAATCGTTCAAAGGCGCGTTGTAGTTTGATGCTGTCTTGATCTTGGATTTCGCCACCCGTACGTGCCATCACTTGGTTGCGGAATTTGTAGTAGCGCCAGTAGTTGCGATCTTGGAGCTTAGAGAATAGCCCTCCTCGTATTTGTAATTCATTGAGTGCTATGCGTTCATCGCCCCTGATCAAGAAAGGTTTGATGAGTATATTTTGACTTTCGCCTTGCAGTTCTTTGGGGAAAATGATCATGAAGTCTATTTCCACTTTTCCGTCGCGTTCGGCCAGCGTGCGAGCCTTGCCCACCACTGACACTCGGTCTATGTTCACGCTCACCATCGCTCCGTCTTCGTCTTCGACCCACGAAGATTTTGAATTACCAAAGAGCAGTCCGTTGCGAATTGTTGTCACATTGTCGTTGATCGAGTCGCGGGATAGTTGGGCATCGAGTATTGAATCGCGTTCCATCTGTATTTTATTTTGCACCTTTTTGGGGGTGTGTTGCAGTTGGGCGTGATATTGTTTGCGTTGCATTTTGTAGGTCAGGCTACACGAATAACTTAGTGCAAGTGTTAGGGCTAGCAGTGTCACTAAGGTTAGGTGTCGGATCTTCATATGCTTTTTTGGGGGGACGTATTGTTTTTTAGAATAAATAGACTATACTGATGTCGGCCTTAGTGGGAGCTACGGCCCATCGCGAGTAATTGTATCGGATTTCGTCTTGTGAATCGGGAGTAAAATATTGTTCTTTTTTGTCGTTCATATACAAAACCGACGCTCCGAGTTCAAAGCAGAGGTTCCACCGTCGGCTAAGGTACATGGTGTAGCCAACGCTAGCCCCGAGGCCGACTGTAAAGCCTTTGAAGTGATGGTCGGCGTTCCCGAAGTCATAGAGTGCTTCGCTCAGGTGCATACCCCAGAAGAAGCCGATATTGTCGTCGAAGCTCCATTTGCGGAATCCTTCTTGCAGTAGTCCGAATGATGCGCGCAGGTTTTTGGTCACTATCGGATTGTAGGCGGCGGTGATGTCGAGGCTCCATTTTTTGGATAGAGCCACGCCGAAGCTACCGTTGATTGTGCCGGTGAGCCACAGCAGTCCATTGGTGCGCACAGAGTAGTATTGCGCTGCGGCGGTCTGCCTAGTGCCTATCACGATGGTTAGTGAAATCAGTAATATGTATATTAAACGTTTGATGATTTTTTATACAGCTTGTGTAACTATTGAGGTGCGAAAATATTTATCTGTTACTGCGAAGTCTACGTTTCCACTTCCCCTATATGTGATTTTAACCTTAATTTGGACGTCTGTTTCGTTTGTTAAGTCGGCGTTACAGATAGGCACGCCATCATCTCCAATGGCAATTTCGTTACCAGTTGCATCAATCATTATAGCTTCCAGATTTTTAACTTCTCCTCCAATTGATTCCCTACACTGTAATCTGAATCTATTTTTATATTGATTAGAATATGAGACGGCAAGTTTTATTATTTTCCCTCCATCTACATCATCCGCAACAGACACTTTTTTTAGGTAAAAGGTAGAAACCCGACTATCATTGGCTGAGTATCCGTTGATGTTTATTGTCATATCGTAGACGTGATTGCCCGTTAGATCAAAATTGGATAACTGACCATTGCCAAAATAGATTTGATAGCCGGTAGTTGCATTTTGATTATCATATGCACAATCTAAAAAAGCATAACTTGCCTTATCTGGCGCATTGGCCGCCGATCGATCGTTGAGCACAGTGATTGCAGGCACCTCGCCACTATTATTTTCGAGAATATAGGTTTCGTAATATTGATTTTCACTTACCGGGTCTGATTTGACCATATTAATTGTGACAGCCGGGTTTGGATTTTCAGAAAATGGCGTGATAAACTCCGGTATGTTCTGCGACTTAAGGTAATTAACGTATATCTTGCCTTTTAACTCTTCTTTAACAGCGTATTTAATTCTAACTTTTGCCACTCGGCGACGCAAAGTCATTGAGTATCTGTATGTGTCATTTTGCTCTGTCGAACGGAGGTCTATCACAGGAGCTCCCTTCACTGGATCCATCACGGTGGACATTAATAATCCGGCACTGAGCTTACACTCCGGATTTACTGTCGTTTGTATGTTTTTGATCTGATCTTCTCTCAGATTGCATTGCGAGAAAACGCCCAAATTTCCCTTATATAGTTTTGAGCCGTTGTTGGCAATGGCATAAAGGCGATATTCGCCGTTATAGAGGTTGGGCAGTGTTATGGGCGAGGTGATGGGTTCTTTACGGCCGCCCTGCACGTTGTCGAAATAGAAGAAACGTACATCGGGAGTGGCTGGGCTCGTACCACCTTGCCCAAATGTGGTATGCACCAAAAATACATTGAGGTCATAGATTGCTTTTTCCGCTGCATTTTGTGTTTCGAGTGCCATCGGGGCTAACGATCGACTCTCTTGGCTCGATAGTGGCACGGGCACGGGCGCTATTTCTTGGACATTCATTTGAATGGTCAAGTTGCGCAACTCGATGTTTGGGTAAGGGTCACGCCTATCTTCATCGTGTTTGCACGATGAAGATAGGGTTATTACCAAAAGCAATAACCCTATTATACGTATAAGACGCCCCTTACTCACCAATCGGAATATCTTGCACGGTCATTGTAGCCCAATCCTCAACGCTGATGGTTGTAAGCACCTCGTTGGCTGTCAGCCCGTTGATTAGGTAGTTGACCTTATAGTGTGAGTTACGTGTAATGCCGGCCGTAAGGTTGGTTTTGGTAACATAAGGCCCAATTGGAATGATGTTTCCATCGGCGGTGTTCGACAAATTACCATCCAAAGCAAAATTGGCAGAGATACTTATCTCAACCGGATTAGTGGATGCTTGCTCGAAGATATAGAACAGATTGTTGTAGTATGGCGTGGTGAATTGCGACTCTTGGCTTATATCCGCACCGTCGGTAAAAGTGATGGGGGAGGTTAATGCAAAGAGGTTGCTTGTCGAAGCACACGAAGTGATAACGATATTTGTGACACTCAGTGCAGACCTCGGATAGAGCGATTCAAAACTACCGCCTTGAGGCACTGACGCTGACGATTCATCGGTTATCTTTGTTGTACGAGCGGTGATTTCCAGCTTAGACACTGTCCTTTTTAGTGGAATGGCGACTTTTGTCGGTTTATTTTCTGATAGGGTTACGTCGCTTGATTTGTCCGACATGGTGAATCCGGTAGCATATTTTTGTGTTGCCTTGGCGCTCTCTGTCATCGTAACATAAGTATCATTATAGAAGGCGCTAATGGCATTTGCGTCACGCAAGGCTTCTACATCTTGGCGCGTAGAAGCGGTGGTGATAGAGGCGGTTGTCGTGTTGACAGCAGTGTAGAAAGTTAATTTTTTATTGGCTTTGTCAGTAATTACGGCTCCCAAGGGCAATATCGCTTTGCTTTGTGCGATGGCCGATGCCGGGAAGTTATAGACATACTCCACATGATCGGTTCCTGCCTGTGAGGCTGTGCTAGCGCGACTAACGACAATAATGGTGATCGAATTAATCTTTTTTTCCCACTCTTGGGCTGTGGTTGTTGCGCGCGAGTTGCTACTCAAAATATCTACCGTCACAGGATTGGTGAAATTAACCACTACATCGCCGGGCCCTGCATTCAAAAAATCGTTGTCGAGCTCGATGGTTCGCTCCTGGCAGGCCATCACTCCAACGGCCATTAAGAACAGAGTAAAAAGTTTTTTCATTATTAAAGTCATTACTATTATTTTATGTTACAAAATTCAATATATGAGTGTATAATGTTGATACACACCACTATGCGTACGCAAAGATACGAATTTTTCTTTGATTGTGTGCCAAAAATATATACAATTTTGGCATTTAGTGTTTTCCAATTGTTATGATCGTTTTGTTGCTATTGTTTTTTTGATAAAAAAATTATCTTTTTATTGCTGAATACATGCCAACAAAGATATAAAAATTTCATGGCAAAATATTAAAGTGAATTTTATTTCGCTCTATTTGCTTACCTTTGTTGCCATCAATGTCCATCGAAACACATAAACTGATCAAGAACACCACGATCTACGCCGCCGGCGACATCGTGCCGCGCTTGTTGGCTTTCGCCTCGCTGCCTATTTTGGGCAACTACCTATCCACCGAGCAATATGGCGTGGTGAGCTACGTCAATGCCTTGTTGCTAGTCTTGTCGATAGTCGGCTATTTGAGCCTAAACACCTATTATCTAGTGTTCTATGGTCGCCAAAAGGACGACCAAGCGCGTGGCAAATTGCTGGGCAACTTGACCTTCTTTGTGGGAGGGGTCAATGTGATATTTGTGGTGCTGATGTTGATTTTTGGCCCTTGGTTCTTTGAGCTCATCGGGTCGAGCATCGATTTTTACCCCTACTTGGCCTTAGCTGTATTGACCCATTTGGCCAATACGTTCGCCGTTTTCCCATCGGCGCTCTATCGTATGCAAGAGCGCCCCTTGCTCTTCACGGTGCTCAACAGCGCCAAAGGAGTATTGCAATTGGGCGTGATGGCGCTGCTGGTGGTGGGCTTCTCGTGGCAAGCCCAAGGGGTGCTGTGGGCCAATCTGATTGTGGCCGCTATCTTTGCTGTTGTCTTTGTGATGCTCACCCGGCGCGAAACCATTTTTTGTATCAACTGGGCTCAAATCCGCGTCGCACTTCGTTTCTCGCTCCCTCTCTTGCCCGGCGCAATAGCCTACTATTTGATCTTGATGTTCGATAGAGTATTGATCGACCACTTCCTCGGGCTGAACGATGTGGGGATTTATAGCATGGCGGCCAACTTGGCCATGGTGCTCAATATCCTTTCATATGGCGCTTACAAGGCCTTTGAACCGCACTTTTTCAAAATTTACGGCACTGCCGATTTTGGGCAACACTTCGCCAAGGTGCGCGATGCTTTCGTCTTTGTGATGCTCGTGGGCGTGACGGGTTTGTCGCTTTTTGGACGCGAGTTTTTTCAGCTGATGACCTCGGCCGCTTATTCTACCTCCTATCTATATGTGCCCTTGATTCTTATCGGCGTTTATGCGGCCGGATTGGCAATGCTCTACAACACGATTGTCACTGCACGTGGCAAAACGCATATCATTTCGGGCGTCAATATTGTGGGAGCTATCGTTTCGGTGGCTCTCAATGTGTGGCTATTGCCGCGTTGGGGAGTTGTGGCCGCTCCGTTGGCCTCGGGGTCGGCCTTGGTGGTGATCTTGTTGCTCGATATTCACTATTCGGGCCTCAGGGTCAAGCACGGCAACGTGATCGGAGCCTCATT
Source organism: Mucinivorans sp. (assembly GCA_036661755.1). Classification (GTDB taxonomy): domain Bacteria; phylum Bacteroidota; class Bacteroidia; order Bacteroidales; family Rikenellaceae; genus Mucinivorans. The sequence goes on from JAVWYC010000029.1 coordinate 7,442, forward strand.
GTTTGCGGGGCTCGTGATTTGGATTGCCGTTTATCTCTTGCCGATGGAGGGATTCTGGTTGCCTCTGGCGATCAAGGGGGTGATCTTTGTGGTCACTAATTTGATCACAATGCGTATCTTGGGCCTAACTTTCAGCTCCATCTATCGTTCGATAGTTCCCAAAGCGAACCCTTAGCCTTAGCCTTAACCACGCCTTAGCAGCAGGCTATTTCTCTTTTCTTAGTTTCGCCGGCAAAAAGCGGTTGGTCAAATACTTACGCACAGGCTCGTCATAAAGCCTCAGGCACAAATAAGCCAAAATAATAGAACCAACAAATAGAGCCACCGCACCGGGCAATGATTGCACAAAAGTCAAATCTTCGTTCTTCACCCAAGCATAATACCAATAGATAAACGGATAGTGCACCATATATAAAGGATACGATATATCGCCCAAAAACTTGCATATTCGCGTGGTTATTCTGTCGGTAGTCTTGCCCGAAGCCCCAATGTAAACCAAAATAGGGAAAGCAATAGTAAAACAAAGGGTGTCATAGAGTCCGTTGAGCCACAAATTCTCGGCACCACCAATTCGCGGAACCGACAATAAGGCCACAATAGCTAAGCCCCCGATCCAGAAAGCGCCTCGTATGTTGATTGGTTTGAACACACGCGAAAGCAATAAACCGGCCGAGAACGAGAACAACAAACGGAATGAACCACCCAAGATATTGTCGCCCGTCATCGAAAAGCCTACGCATATATCGCCATAGGGGCCCCAAATAGAGAACGCCGCCAACGCACAGCCGGCAAGAAGCACTAGCACTGTGAGCGCTTTTGTCGGCAATTTGTGGATAAAAAACGCATACAATATATTACCAATATATTCAAAGAACAGCGACCAGCTCGGCCCGTTGAGCGGATACATTTCGCCAACACCGCGAATTTCAAAACCGATGGTAGCTGGGATCAAAAACGCATTGATCAAGGTCGATAGCAAGAGCATCAAGACCGAAACTTTGGTCACGTCCCACACCGAACAGCCTTGGAAATAGAACATAATGGCGCCAATAAGAGCTCCGATCACCACCATCGGGTGCAATCTAATCAATCGTCGTTTGAGGAAATCTTTTATTTTCATTGTCCCCCACCGTCCGTCGTAGGCGTAACCGACCACAAAGCCGGAAAGGATAAAGAAGAAGTCGACGGCCAGGTATCCGTGGTTGATTTGTTGATCGAGGTGACTAGTGGCGTAGGCCTCAAAGATGTGGAACCATACAACAGTTAGTGCAGCAACTCCACGGAATCCGTCAAGTATGTTGTAATGCGGTTTTGTGTCTGCAAATGCAGCTGCCGAGATTTGGTTGTTTGCCATGAATCTTGTTTTGTGTTGTTATGTTTTTTTTTGTATTTTTTTTTGATTGAGCAATAGGCTGAGTTGAACTGAGCGAAAGCCAATAAGTTAGCCCCCACGCCACAAACAACTACCCTAAAACTGAAAGTAAATAAATGGCTGAACCTCACCCGAGGAAATCTGCATGATACCCCACACAAGCATAGTTAACAAAATCGGGTAAAGCCATACCGGAAAACGAGTAAAAACAGCCAAAGCTCCCCGCTCCATCTTGTCGGAGGCGAAATGCAATAAATACCCTACCACCATAATCAACAACACCCATTTGTAACCTAAAACAAAATCCAGAATAATTTCCGGGTGAAAATATGTGAAAATTTGCTCTATCACAGCCCAAGCCGTCGCCATGTCGGCCGCACGGAAAAATATCCACGCAAAAGATACAAAATTAAAAGTGATCAAAATACCCAACACACGCCGCCAACGGCAGGTCATGTCCTGGCCCTGCGCCTTGAATCCGAAAAACGAAATGGCAACCTTGTGAACCGCTAATGCCAAACCATGCAACGCCCCCCACAACAAAAAACGTAACGAAGCTCCATGCCACAAACCGCCAATAAGCATCGTTAACAACAAATTGATATACGTACGTATCTTCCCTCGACGATTGCCGCCAAAAGACACATAAATATAATCCTTCAACCAACTCGATAACGAAATGTGCCAACGACGCCAAAACTCGGTGATCGTGGCCGACTTATACGGCGAATTAAAGTTGGGCAAAAAATGGAACCCCAAAAGCAAAGCAATACCAATGGCCATGTCTGAATAACCGGCAAAATCACAGTAAATCTGCAGGCCGTAACCATATACGCCCATCAAATTCTCGAAACCCGTATATAGAGTCGGAGCATCAAAAATCCGATCGACAAAGTTGATGGAAATGAAATCCGAAACAATACATTTCTTGAACAAACCGGTGAGAATCAAAAATACACCACGCGCAAAATCCTCGCGCGAAATCACAATCGGATTGCGACGAATCTGAGGTATGAAATCACGTGCACGAACAATTGGCCCGGCTACCAATTGAGGGAAAAACGATACGTAAAACACATAATCAATCCAACAATGCAGCGGGTCAATACGACGACGATAAATGTCGATCGTGTAGCTCATCGACTGAAATGTGAAAAAGGAAATACCGATAGGAAGAAATATATTTTTGAAATCTAACGGATTGTCGACCAATCCGTTATAAATGTCTATAAAAAAATTCGTATACTTAAAGTAGCACAACATGCCAACGTTGATTGTAATGCTAAGTGCCAAGAAAATTCTGCGCCACACATTCTTGCGTGCTCGCTCCATCAACAAGCCGATCGAAAAATCGGAAGTAGCCGTAAAAAGAAGCAAGAGGAAGAAAATACCGCTCGTTTTGTAGTAAAAATAGAGCGAAAAAACTGTTACATAAATAATGCGGGGCAAGGTTCGCTTGGACAGCATCGAGTAAAAAAGCGTAAAACCAAGGAAGAGAAACAGGAACAAACCACTCGAAAAAATCAACGGTTCGGCCGGGTTATATTGCAAAAGCGCAATCGCTTTATCTATTATTTCCATTGTCGTGCTCCTCGCTCTAATGCTGTGAATATCAAGGCTCCTTGCAGACGATAGCCTTCGGGGGTGTAGTGCAGTCCGTCGCGAGCCAACATACCTTTGGCTTGCCACTGAGCAGACGACGTAGCGCCACCCGTGGCACGATAGAGGTCAAAAAAAGCAACGCCATGTTCGGCCGCATATTTGGCCAGAGCAAGGCTCACCTTCTCGAAATTTAAGTTCGGACGCCTTGTGCGCGAACCTTTCACACGGCGCATAGCCTCGGCCGGCGAGACAAGCAACACCGCGCTGGTTGGATTAATGGCACGCAAACGACTGACAAAACTATCTACCTCCTCCAAAAAAACACTTTCGATAAAATTACTCCCTGACGCCTCGTTAGAACCTAACGAAATGATGATCAGACGCGGATCAAAAGCTTCACTTTGACGCGCAACATCGGCATAACGCCCCCAATGCAGATAACACGCCCCATTGACACCGATCGTGTGATAAATCACCCCCGAACGATCGTTCTCGAGCGAAAAACCATAGATCGGGCCCGAGGTGAAGGGAGGCTCGCTCTTGGTGATAAGTGTCAGTGTGTCAGTTGCTTTCACTAGGTTGATGGCCGTTGTGTAGCTGCGGAAAATATCATCACCACCATTCTCGTCCATCGCTCGAGGGTCGAGGGTCGAGAAAATAGGAGCCAACGAGTCGTGGAAAATCATCACGCGCGAAAAACGATAATCCACATCGTCTTCGGGCAAAGACATGACACTCAATTTATATTGCGCACCAACATTGGCTGCCACCGACACACCACTCACCCCTCGCGAAAGTTCGTCCGAGCGATCGATCAACACTTGCGAACGATTGACCTCAGACGAGGTGATGGCATAGTCGCGCGGCTCATTTTTGCCTGCCAATTTATATGGTGTGATAAAACCTCGCCCGGCAGTGCCATAGACCTGCGCATAGTGGCGCATCAAGGTCTCGCCCAAAACTCCGCCCTGGATATGCGAATCACCATAGTGAAGCACACTCACCACACAGGGCGTTGAGTCTGGCCGCGAGTGAGCAATCTGTTTTAGCGCATCATAGAAGCAAGCGAGCGAACCCGTAGGGTCGGCCACCGTGTCCATCGAGGGGCGTACAAAATCATAGCCGGCAATCAACACCGAATCCCGAAGGTGAATATCCTGCCTGTCGGACATGGCTACCGAGCCCGATCCACAGCTCATCAATGCAACGGCCGTCAAAGCAAATATGTAGTATAGCTGTTTCATTAATATCTGCTTTGCATATCATACATTAAGGCTTCAAACAAGGCGCGCCCAATTTCGCGCCCTCCGCGCGATGAAAGGTGCGTGTAGTCTTTGGCTGCCCAACCTCGTTCGACAAAGGTGCTCATGCCGCCACGCGAACGCATAGCGTCGAGTGTGCTCCAAAAAACAACGCCCGTGCTTTGTGCCAATTGACGTTGAGTGCGCGCCATGGCCTCCACACCGGGCATGGTGATCCACCCATTGCTCGAACGTCGTGTGCGATCGGGAATGCTCATCACCAGTATTGCGGCTTGTGGCAAACATTTTTGGAGATGTTCGATTGCGCGCTTCATCTGCGACATATAGAGCGAGTAGCTTTTCACATCGGCTTGCGCCACATTGAGTCCATATTCAAAGATCACAAGATCGATAGGCAGCATTTCGCCCAATTGCCGGGTGAGCATTTCGTCTACTTGGCTTAGCGAGACCCCCGAATTGCCACGCACCGAATAATTATCGACACTCACTCCACGTGGCGAATCGAGGTAAGCGCCATAGGCGGTGAAATTGTTATCGCTCTGCACGGTGAAGGTCACCTCGCGTATCGAATCTTCCATCACCACCACTTGGCGCAAATCGCCCGATACTTCGGGTGTAAAGTTTTGTTCAGCGCCCCCATTAATAGATACTTTTATCTTTGCGTTGGTGAGCGATCGAAACACAAAACGCGCGCGAGTGAAATAGTTCAAATGTGCCTTGTATTTTGATCCGCGGTAAGTGACACTCGACACGTTATCCGAGGGGGTGTAGGTAAAAGACGATATAATAAAGCCCGAGCGCGACATTTTGTTAACAATGCTGTGTGTAGCCCAACCATTGAAGGAGTGTTTGACACTTTGCCTGAAACTGGCCACGGTGGAGGTGATGGGTACAAAGCCCACGCCACGACCGCCGAAGTGATTTTGTAATTGTTCGCGCAAATCTTGTGTAAAGATATCGCCTTCGATAAACGAGTCGCCAAGGACTGCAATCCGCACTGGTCGTGACATTGTGCCCACATTGCGCAATGAGGCATAGAAGCGCCCTAGGGCATCGCCCGAGGTCGAGAAATCTTCGATTGCCGTTAGCGAGGCTGGTTTTTGTGTTGCGGGAGTTTTGGGGTGATTGTTTGTTGAATTTGGCGATTTGGCAGCTGTATCGATATTTTCCGATTCGATTTTTGGTGTTTCGCGATCGACGTTTTGAGTGGTTGTCGATTTGTTGTTTTCTGTATCGGTGCTATTGGTTGTTTTTTGAATATTAGTGTCGATGCTTACCGGTTCATTTTTTTCATCGAGTTGGGTGGTGATGGGTACAAGGTTGTCGATCGGGATTTCGTCGACTATGGCTTGGTATCCGGCTGAGGTACAGAGCACTGAGTCGCTGTATAGTTGCGAGAAGATACTTTGTTTGACGAGGGGTTCGCTAACGGGTAAGATAGAGAGCAGTGACAATAGGGTCACTGTTGTAAGGGTGAGTAAGAATGTTGCCTTTGGTTTGAAATTCATAGCGGGTGGCAAAGTTAGTATTTTTTTACGATTTTCCGATAGATATTAGTTACAAAAAGTTTTTGTGAGGGGATTTGTTTTTCGGTTTTTGGTTTTTGGTTTTTGGTTAGCTTGTTGAGTTTCAGTTTAGGCAGACACGGCAATTGAATGAAGTTT
>JAVWYC010000030.1:0-13184 GCA_036661755.1 Mucinivorans sp.
AATCGCCGTGCAGGCGCCGTGTCGAATCGTGACTTTTGAAAAAGTCACCCAAAACTTTTCTTGAAAAACTGCGTTTTTCTGAATCTGCGCTTGAAATCTTTGTTTTTCTTAACTGTTCTTGAAAACTTTGTTTTTCTGAATCGGCTCGCGAGAAATTAGTTTTTCTGAACTTTTCTTGAAATCTTCGTCTTCCTTAACTGCTCCTCAATACCTAGCCTAGACATACCAACAACAACACACTATCGCCGCATAAGCAACGAACTATCACCATAACTCAAAAAACGATACCCACACCCCAACGCATGCTCATAAATCGCACGCCAATCATCACCCACAATAGCCGCAATAAGCAACAACAACGTACTCTTGGGCTGATGGAAATTAGTCACCATACCCGCTATCGTAGCCAACTGAAAACCGGGCGTAATCATTATTTGAGTCGACGATGCAATCGAACTTAAACCATTTTCTTGCATATATTGCAACAATGGCATGAGTGACTTTTGCCCATACTCCTCCCACTGCCCCACCGCACGCTCAGCATCCAACCGCCCAGTAGCCGCCACACGTCCGCTCAGCACAGCCAAACTCTCCAAAGTGCGCAACGACGTTGTACCAACAGCAATAATACGCCCCTGAGCCTCGGCCATCGCCCTGAGCGCTTCGATTGTCACCACAAAATGTTCATTGTGCATCACATGTTGCCTAGCGTCGCTCTCTTTGACAGGCAAAAAAGTGCCTGCGCCCACATGAAGCGTCACCTGAGTACTCTTTATGCCTCGCTCCTGAATCGAACGCAATACTTCGGGCGTGAAATGTAGCCCTGCCGTTGGCGCCGCTACCGACCCCTCGACTGTGGCGTAAGTGGTCTGGTAGCGCACCAAATCCATAGCCTCGCTCTCTCGGTTGAGGTATGGCGGAATTGGCATACGCCCCAATTGTTCGAGCAATTGGCCAAAGGTAAGCTCGCCGGTCCATCTAAAATGCACGACATCGCCTTGCCCACGTTCGGCAGTGAGCAGCCCTCCCTCGATCACAAGCGGACAATTAAATTTCTTGGCATTACCCACAATACAATGCCATGTGGCTTGCCCCTTGGCGGCAAAGGCTTGCTCGTAGGCCGGCGGATCGCATGGTTCGAGGCAAAAAATCTCGATCCTCGCCCCGGTCGGTTTGTGGAATATCAAGCGCGCACGCACCACTTTTGTGTTATTGAACACCATCAGTGCATCGCTTGACAAAAATTCGGCCAACGAGCGAAAAGCTTCGTCCACAATCTCGTGTTGCGAGTTGTATACCAACAATTTAGACCCATCACGTTGGGTTAGCGGATATTTAGCTATACGTTCATTTGGCAGATCGTATGCAAAATCGTCAATATTAATTTTATTTTTCATAACTTTGCACAAAAGTACATAAAAAAGTGGAGTACGCAGTCGCTGGACGTGAAAAATAGTTCAGAGGAAAGTCCGGGCAACACAGAGTGGCGCACTTGCGAAAATACAAGTGGGGCGCGAGCTTCAAGGGAAGGTAACAGAAAACGACCGCTTTTTTTTGATGAGTTTCATCGCTCAAAAAAAAAGAGTAAGGGTGAAAACGTGGGGTAAGAGCCTACGACGGCCGGCGGTGACGTTCGGCGGTGTACCTCTTTGCGCGTTGCAAGACCAAATATACCGATTGTTTGTTTGTCTCTCCTTTGATGGATAGGCTGGCAAGAAAGGGCGACTCGTCCGATGTCGGAGGGTAGGTTGCTGACGAGTTGTCGAGTGATCGACAACCTAGATAAATGGCTGCGGCCGTTGCTCTTTACTGAGCGGCGGAACAGAACTCGGCTTATAACTCCACTTTTTTTTATTTCGCCTATTTTTCTTCAAAATTATGACTAAATACCTAAAATTCACCGATCTAACCTCGCTCAGCGAGCGTGACACAGCCACTTCTATCTCTGCGTGGGCAGCGGCGGCGGTGTCTGGCCAAGAGTTGCCGGCCGCGCTTTGTGTCTATCCATCGATGATCGAGAGTGCAGCTTTGGCCATTGCCGATCGTGATGTGAGCTTGGCTGCCGTGGCCGGGGCTTTCCCCAGCGGGCAAACATACATGGAGGTTAAGCTTCTGGAGGTAGCTTTGGCTATCGAAAATGGTGCCGACGAGATCGATCTTCCCATCGACATAGGGGCTATACTATCACAGAACTTCGACGTTGCACAAGCCGAAATCGCAGCTATCAAAGAAGAAATCGGGGGCGAAGCGTTGCTAAAAGTGATTCTCGAAACAGGGGTCCTTGCCCACGATCAGCTCATCTATCAAGCCTCGATGGCGGCCATGCAGGCGGGTGCCGATTTCATCAAAACATCGACCGGCAAGGCTCTTGTTGATGGCGCGGTGGTGGGTGCGACTCCGGGCGCGGTGCAGGTTATGTGTCGGGCTATCAAGCAGTTCCACGAGCTCACAGGGCGCCAAGTGGGGATCAAAGTTGCTGGCGGCATACGCACCGATCAAGACGCAACACTATACTATAATATAGTATCAACGGAGCTTGGTTCATCTTGGCTCACTCCTTCATTTTTCCGTTTAGGTCGCAGTTCAATATGAAATTCAACCTTCGATACGACAAATTAGCTCGCTATTTGACAGTGATTTTCATTGCCATCATAGTCGCTATTATCACTTTTGTATTTTACACTTCCGGCGGTTCATATTTTCCTGCATGGCTCACCACGCTCACCGTTTCTATCGCTCTTTTGTCTATTTTGTCGATTCCGCTATCTTTGGTTTTGAGCCCCTACTCTATCGAAATTTACTGTCTATTAGAAGTCACGCGCATCGCCTATCACGACATCGCCTCCATCAAAGAGCTAACCGGCAAGCAGATGCGTTGGTGCATTCCTATTCTAGGTATTTTTGGTATCTTTGGATATTATGGTTATTTTATTGATCTGAGTCGTTTTCGTCTTATTAAGATTTATACGCGTCGATGGAGTAATTTTGTTATGATCGAAACCAAAAATCATCGTCGAATTGTGGTTGGCCTCGACGATCGTGAGGAGTTTTTAACACAACTAAAACATATGCGCAAGCATTAGGAGCTTCTGTGAAATTAAATTTCCCCAAGGCAGAGACAGAGGCGGTGGCGAGGGCGGAGACAGGGGCGGGGGCAAAAGAAAACTATTCTTAGAAGTTACAATATAAAAATATAGTTATGAAAAAAAGCATACCGTTCATCTTTATCTTGCAATTTATCATTTGCATCGCTCATGCCTCGCAAGTTCAGCCTTCCTCTTTTGTCAATCCATTTATCGGCACTTCAAATTATGGAACCACCCAACCCGGGCCCGTGGTGCCTGGGGGTATGGTCTCGGTTTCGCCCTTCAATACCATCGCCGCCGAGGGCAATCGCATTCATTCAGACAATTGGTGTTCAACGCCTTATGAGTTTACCAACACTTGGTGTATCGGTTTCACTCAGGTCAACCTTTCTGGCGTTGGCTGTCCCGACCTAGGGTCGTTGCTTTTGATGCCGACCAGTGGCACGTTGGAGGTCGACTACCAAAAATATGCTTCACAACTCTATGACCAGCAGGCTTCTGCCGGTTTTTACTCCGCACGCGTGGGGCAAGCTCGCATTTTGAGCGAGATAACGGCCACCCGTCGCACAACTCGCAGTCGCTACACCTTTGGCGCTGGCGAAAATCACATTCTTTTCAACATCGGCAAAGGCCTTTCTACCGAAAGCGGTTGCTACGCTAAAAAGGTGAGCGACACCGAGATAGAGGGTTTCCGCTTGATGGGTGACTTCTGTTTCGAGCAGCCGCAATCCATTATTCCGATCTATTTTGTGGTGCGTCTGTCGCGTGCCGCCGACAAAGTTCGATTTTGGAAGAAGCAACCCGCCTTGCCTCGCGGTTTTGCATCAAGTATGTACAATGGAATATACAAAGTATATGAACGCTACTCGCGTGAGATTGCAGGCGATCAAATCGGCGTTGCGTTCACTTTTTCTTGCACCGACAACCAACAAATCGAGGCTAGCGTTGGCGTTTCCTATGTTTCGATTGCCAATGCTCGCGAGAATTTAGATCGCGAACAACCCGCCGAACGTTCATTCGATTCGATCCATCAATCGGCCATCGATGATTGGAATCGCGTACTTTCGGTTGTCGATTTAGAGGGTGGGACTAACGATCAAAAAACACAATTTTATACTGCATTATATCACAATTGGATCCACCCAAATACTCTTTCAGATTGCAACGGAGAGTATCCCCAAATGGGCACCGGTCGTCTGGCGACAATCAAAGATCAAGCCGAACGCATGACCATGTTTTCGGGTTGGGACGTCTATCGAATTTCACCCTTCATTGGGGCTCTATTCTACCCTGAACGCCAAGCGGCCATGGCTCGCACTTTGATGGACATGTATCGCGAAAATGGCTCTCTGCCTAAGTTTGAAGTTGCTGGCCAAGATTTTCAAGTCATGGAAGGCGACGCCGCCCTGCCCTACCTCACAGCCTGCTATTTCTTAGGTTTAACCAAAGGTATAAACTCCGAAGAGATGTATCAAGCCATGTTCAAAAACGCTCTTGGCGAAACTTATGTACGTGGCAAACAAGAATTTTACAACAAAAACTATTACATTCCATTACTTGCAAAATTCGACAACTCAGTTTCGCAAGCATTAGAATTTTATATTGCAGACTGGTCATTAGCTCAAATGGCAAAAAGCCTTGGACGCCAAGCCGATTACACCATGTTGATGGCGCGAGCCATGGGCTACAAACAATATTTCGACCCATCCCATGGACTTTTGCGCCCACTACTGCCCGGCGGCGAATTTATGCCCAACTTTAACCCACTGGAAGGGCGCAATTTCGAGCCCAGCAATGGATTTCACGAGGGCACTTCGTGGAACTATACATTCGCCATACCTTATGATATTCCTGGTTTGATCAAACTTTTCGGCACAGAGAGCCGTTTTGTCGATTCACTTTCAGCTTGCTTTACTCGCGGTTATTTCGACATGAGCAACGAGCCGGACATGAGCTATCCTTACCTATTCAGCTATGTTCGCGGCCAAGAATGGCGCACTCAATATTGGGTCAATGATTGTTTGAAACGCTATTTCAGCAACACACCGGGCGGCTTGCCCGGCAATGATGACGCAGGCACAATGAGCGCTTGGCAAATGTTGTCCATGATGGGGATCTACCCTGCGTGCCCGGCCAGAGCCGATTATATCATCACCACCCCTTCCTTCGATCGCGTTACGATCCACCTAGACAAACGCTATACTGGTAGCAACCAGTTAGTTATCGAAGCAAAAAACCGTACGCCCGAAAATATCTACATCGACCGCATCGAACTAGACGGCAAACCATATCGCAACTACTTCATCACTCACGACATGCTGATGAAAGCATCGAAGCTAACTATTTATTGTACTTCTAAGCCGAAAAAACGTTAGTTTAGTTTTAGCAATCTATTGTTCTACAAATCTGCTGATAAATACAATATTGGCAACTATCCGGCTTATTGTCAGACTGTTCAAAATTAGTGGCAACATCGGTCAGTTGATCTAGTTTTCGACTTAACGTATCCTCAAATTCCGCCATCACACCTTGCGGAATTGGACACAACAAGTCATCGTCCAGCGAGACTACCGGATTCACCTTGCTTTTGATTCTCATTTGCCGTGCCACGTACAAGGCAGGAATCACTTGACTTTTATACTTTTTGGCAGCCGCCAGACTGTATATCATTATCTGCACTATTGCGCTTCGATGCACCTTGTGTTCCCCGTTTATTATCTCATCTACCGAGTAGAACGAAGTCAGATCACCACCGCTTTTATAGTCCACCACCCTAATCAAACCGTTGCTGAGTAGATCAATTCTATCGGCCGTACCTTGTATTATTTTTCCGCCAATATTGCATGAAATTTTCTCTTCAAGAGCTTCTATTCTGAATTTATCTTCCAACGCGCCATCATAACGTACAATATTTTCTATCATTCTAATCACAGCCACTTCAGTGATCGCAATGTTAGGAGCCAGCTCTTCTGTTTTGGAGCCGCACACCTCTCTGATCACTTGCTGCACAGTACTTTTTATCTCGTCGCGCGTGATTTTTTGTATCATGCTTTGCGCATGCTCCCTGCCCACAATGTCTTGATATAGCTTTTGCATTGCCAAGTGCAATGTGTTGCCAACGTCAAGGTTCGATATTTCATTTTCTGATCGCACATCTTCTCGCAAACCGGCTATATCGTTGAAATAAAATGCGAGCGGACAATTAATATAACGATTTATTGCCGATGGCGACAGCGCTCGACGCGATATATTTCCGATCATTGCATCGTCTTTTTTGATCGTAATCACATCATCTTTCTTGTCATTTATAACGCTCAAACCAATCGAATTCTCATTCAATTTGTATACAGAATTGTACTTCAATTGCAGAATATATCTACTCGGTTCGCCCGAGGAATCATCGCCACTAGCTGAACAATATAACATTGTAACTTTTCGCGCTCTTTCTAGCAATCTATAAAAATAATAGCTCCATATTGCCGAATGTTCCCTTGCGCTAGGCAAGCCATAGGCCACGCGCAAGTTCTGTGGTATATAGCTACTTTGACTCTTTGAATCCGGGAAATTATCATCATTCATCGACAGCAATATAATATTGTCGAAGTCCAGCGCTCTGGTTTCCAATATTCCCATAATTTGCACCCCTTCACCACTTTTACCGTCATAAGGCAACCGCTCTCCACGCACAGATTCGACAAGCAACGATATATAAATATTCACAGATAAATCAATCTTACAATTCTTTATTGTATCAATAAGTGCACTTGCCTTGCTTCTGATGATTTTCAGTGCGTATCGGTCTACTTCTTGTGTTTTTTCGGCTCGATCAATCAAATAATCGATCGTCGCCATCAAATAAGCATGCAAAGCATTGTAGTTTCGATTAATAGGGGCAAAAATCGATCGCACCAAACTATCCTCGTTGGCAAATGTTTGTCCGGCAAAATAGAGCTGCCCCGAAGTGTCCAATCGTTCTATTAAATCTTGATTATCAATGAATTGATGCGACAATATCGCCTTTATTATCGTGTGATTAAATTCTCCTTTGGCCGAAACCGTATTCTGCAAAGCGATTAATCGCTCCAGAAAAACATAAGCCTGAGTAGACGACAGCGGATAACCGATCGAAACATTGATTTTAGCCGCGCAATCGGGCAGCGAATGAAGTAACGGAACCAAAAGATTTTCGTCTGTCAACACAATTGCCGTACGTTCGTCGAGCTGCGGAACATTGTTCCGCAAAGCGGTAGTCGAGAGTATTTTGCCTGCTATCTTACATTGCAACACCTCGCTCTGAGTCGACACCACATTGAGCGAAAGTGGATCAACACGCGTTGATTTAGTGAAATATTCCGCAGTTGGAAATGTTGCAATATTAGAGCGTAAGAACCATGACGTTTCGTTACCCTCTTCGGCAAGCCATTGCTCGCTATAGTCCCAAATAAAATCGACTTTATCGCTTTTTTGCAACGCTTCAAGCACCGCACATTCACTTTTGCTCAGTGCGTTTAGGCCAATAATAACATATCTTGGTTGCGAACTAAGATCTTGACCCACAATACTTTGAGCCGCATCACGATAAATCATCCCCCCGTAGCCCACCTTGTCGGCCAGCAGTGACGCGCCAAGCTCGGTGTAGATATTATAAAGCGACCGCCAAATCTGTATAAATGCTTGCTCTTTGTGCAACACAGCTTTGCTATGTTGGAAGTTAGTCCAAAACTCCAACGCTTTTTGGTGTGTTTCGTCGCGAAATTGATTTTCCACATCCAGAGTATCACTTACAATAGAATATAGCGCCGCCGCATCGACCATATATTTGTCTATCGAATCGAAATCCGAAAGCAATAGCTTGCCAAAAGAATAAAACTTATCGAAAGTTTCGCCCGGATGATAGTTGCTGTAAATGTTATGTAATTTACTAATAACAATCAAGTTATCAGCTTTTTTAAGCCCCGAAAAACGCTGCATCAAACCATCAATAGTCATGCAATGCCTTGTGCCGTGATAATTTAGTTGGTGGAGCGCAATGGCAAAAAAACGTTCCGCACGTTTACTTGGAAATACAATGTTTAATTGCGCAATATTATCCCCATATTTACCGAGCAACGACTGTGCAACATCTTGTATGAATGTATTCATTCTTTTATTGTTATAACTGATCATTAAACCAGTCACCTCGCGCACGCAACACTTGCTCGATCACGTCACGAACGCAGCCGTCACCCCCACCAAAAGAAGAGACATAATGCGCCTTTTGACGTACGGCATCAATCGCATCGTGCGGTGCTACGGCCAAGCGAACAAGCGACATTGGACAAAGGTCGGGATAATCATCGCCCATGTAGAGAATATTCGATAACGGAGTGTTAGTTTCGAGCGAAAAATGGCGCAGCGACTCGTTTTTTGAATCTTTTTGAAGGTAGATATGCTCGACCCCCAGACTGTGCATGCGATTTTCTAGTTGAGCACCTTTGCCTCCCGAAATGATAGCAATTTTGTATCCCTTTTTAATGGCGCGAACGATTGCTAATCCGTCTTTTACGTTGTATGTACGAAGCATATTACCCGCCGCATCAATCGAAATCCGGCCATCGGTAAACACGCCATCAACATCGAAAACAAAGGCGGTGATTTCGGTGAGTATCTCTTTGAAATTTTTATTCATTACGTTGATTTTCTGTCGAAGTTACGAAAAATATTGTTGGTTTTTGTTGAAAAATAGAAAAAAACAGCTTTTCGGACCCGCCCTCCTTGATAAGCAAATCATGCAATATTTTATCATTAGAATAAGGAAAAAGGCAATGTAATATTGTGGCGCGTGTTACTCCTCGTTCTTTTAATATTTTTTTGATCTTCTTGGGCTGATACAATTCATGTGCCTCAATCTTGAACTCTTGGCCTGCGAAATTTTCGAGCCGTGTGTCGCAAAGGACATACCCCTCGGTGTTGCATCTGGCGACGGGATAACACACTGAAAGATAGGTGTTCAAAGTGCGACTTTTGACGAAAACAACATCCGGCACATAGAGATATTGCGGATCAAAACCAACTAAGCAGTGCTCTTTTTGTTGACCAATATTGCTCGGCAAATCAAACGAATATTGCTCCCTTGAATTACTATGCAATATTGTATTTGTGATTTTTCTTCGCCCTTGATTATTGATGTGCACGAGCACCTCTTTGCATTCGCCACCGAGCGAAACAACTTCCACCGCACAATTGTCTCCAAAACGACGAAAACACTCATCAATGTCGAATAGTGGCGATAGCTTTATTATTATTTTATCGGCCAGACCGAGCATCAATGGCATGATTTCCAGTACATTAGGAGAGCTGTCTTCGAGCGAAAAAACACGTTCACGCCTCGAACCTTGATCCACAATTCGCGAAGGATCAATATAGATCAGATCGGCATGCAGATTTTTGTTGGTCAACAAAAATTCGCGAGCCTCACAACACTCTACACTCAAATTATTGACCCCCAAAGCTGCAATATTATGACGTAACACATCCGCCCGTAAGTCGTTCATTTCCACCGAAATAACACGATCAAAACGAGAAGACAACGCATAACTATCGACCCCCAAACCAGCTGTAAGATCGATCGCCAAACGCCCCTCGAACTCGCCAAATTTAGAAGTAGCCGCCATCTGGGAACTGGATTGCTCGAAACCTTGACGATCGATAATGCAGCGTGCAGCATAAAACGAAGGCATTTTTCGGGCCGCCTTGATCAAATATTTAACTTGATTGGCAAGAGCCGGGCTGCGAACACTAAAAGCAACCGAGGCGGAACTCAATCCATCGGCCAAACATTGCTCAACAATACGTTGAGCATCAGTAGATTGAAGAAACAAAAACTCTTCTCGTGTCATTGCTCAATGGCGGCTATTTTCGACAGACCACGCTCTGAGGCCAGTTGCTCCATCAGGGCGTAGGCCTGTTCATAAGAATTATTGATAGTACCATCTAGTATTGCATCTTTTATCTCCATTTTGATTTCGCCTATCACAGCACACGGAGGAATACCATAGGTTGCCATAATCACCTCACCTGTAATTGGTGGTTGAAAATTTCGGACTCGATCTTTCTCTTCTATTTCGACCAACTTTTCGCGAACGAGCGCAAAATTTGCCAGATAACGTTGTACTTTACGATCATCTTTTGACGTTATATCGGCCTCGCAAAGCGTCATAAGGTCTTCTACGTCTTGGCCGGCTTCAAAAAGCAACCGACGAACAGCCGAATCGGTGACAATATCTTCAGCCAAAATAATAGGACGAAGATGCAAAAATACAAGTTTTTGTACATATTTCATCTCCGCACCCATAGGCAGGCGATGCTCACGGAAAATACGCACAACCATCTTACTACCAACCACTTCGTGGCCATGAAAAGTCCAACCGACGCGATCGTCATAACGACGCGTACGCGCCTTGCCAATGTCGTGCAACAAAGCCGCCCAGCGTAACCACAAATTATCGGTAGAAGTTGCAATGTTTTCTAAGACTTGAAGCGTGTGCAAAAAATTATCTTTATGAGCCCGACCACCCACTCGCTCCACCCCCTTAAGAGCCACAAGCTCAGGAAAAACAAGCTGCAACAAGCCACATTCGTCCAACAAACGAATGCCACGCGAAGGCTCGGCAGAAGTCATAATCTTCTGAAACTCAGTCGTTACCCGCTCTCGCGAGGTAGTCTGCCACAGGCGCGAGGCGTTGTTGCGAATCGACTCCACACAACGAGCATCGATAGAAAAATGCAACTGAGCGGCAAAACGCACAGCACGCAACATTCGCAACGGATCGTCAGAAAAAGTACGATCGGCATCTAACGGAGTTCTAATAAGCTGTGCTTGAAGATCTTCCATACCCCCGAAAGGATCCAACAACTCACCAAAATTATCGGCATTAAGGCCAAAAGCCATGGCATTGATTGTGAAATCACGGCGAGCTTGATCGTCTTGAAGCGTACCATTTTCGACAATCGGCTTGCGCGAATCGGCACGGTAACTCTCTCGTCGAGCGCCCACAAATTCCACCTCATACCCACCAACACGAACCATCGCTGTGCCGAAATTTTCAAACACATTGACCGAACGACCAACCTCACGAGCCAACGCCTGCGCCAATTCGATACCCGAACCAACAACCACAATGTCAATGTCGGTCAACGGACGGCGAAGATAATAATCACGCACATAACCACCAATCACATAGGATCTTAGACCCAATTCATCGGTCAATCGACTAATTGTTTGAAAGATTGGATTTTCTAAATTTCGAGGCATCGGCGATATATTTGTATTGTGTTTTCAAGTCCCAGATAAAGCGCATCGGCAATCAAAGCATGGCCAATGGAAACCTCGTCGAGAGGAGTAACCCGGGAAGCGAAAAAATGTAAATTTTCGCGGCTTAGGTCATGACCCGCATTCACTCCCAACCCCAGTTTGCCGGCCAAAGCCGCTGCTTGGGCGTAAGGGGCAACGGCTTGTTGAGCAGCTGCACTTTCTACTGCTGGAACTGCTGGAACTGTTGGAACTGCGCAAGTCGCACAAGAAGAGGAAGTTGCGGCAGCATAGGCAGTGGCAAAAGCTTCGGTATAGAGCTCCACACGATCGCTCCCACAAGCGGCAGCACCATGAATCATAGCCGCCACAGGATCGACAAAAATCGACACACGAATGCCCAAAGTGTGAAAACGAGCGATAACGGAGCGCAAAAAATCGGCATGAGTTATGGTGTCCCACCCCGCATTACTAGTGATGGCATCGGGAGCATCGGGAACCAGGGTCACTTGCGTGGGGATCACCTCGCAAACCAGATCCACAAAGGCGGGCGTAGGGTTCCCCTCGATATTAAATTCGGTGGTCAGCCGGGGCCTCAGTTCGCGCACATCGGCATAGCGAATATGGCGTTCGTCGGGGCGAGGGTGCACCGTAATTCCCTGTGCACCAAATCGTTCGGCATCAAGCGCCATTTGGATCACATTGGGCACATTGCCCTGACGGGCGTTGCGCAGAGTAGCTATTTTGTTGATATTGACGCTCAGTTTTGTCATAATCTTCGTTTGTTTGATAAGAAAAAACAGCTTTCGGGGATTAAAGTTCACTTTAATTCACCCGAAAAGTTTATATTTGCACATGTTAACAGACAAAGGTAATAAAAAAATGAAAATTGCTCTCTATGTTCGTACCGATAATGTTCATCAAAAATCTTTTGAGGCGTTGTTGCAAGGTCGAGGGGTGGACTATGCGGTCAACCCGAACGACACGACAGGTTGTTCGCACGCAATAAGTTTGGGTGGCGACGGGACTTTCCTCAGCGCTGTGCGTACGATGGGTTCTTCGCGCCGCCTGCCTTTGATGGGGGTAAACACCGGTCGGTTGGGTTTTTTGGCTACCGTCTCGCTCGACGATGCGCAGAAGGCCTTGGAGTGTTTGGCGCGCGGGACTTACCGCACCGAGCAACGAGCTATGATTCAAGTCAGTGGCATTGATTGCTGTTCGGGGCAAAAGCCAACGGCGCTCAACGAGTTCACCATCCAAAAGTTTGGCACTTCGATGATTCATATACAGATGGTTGTGGACGGTGTGGTGGCGGCTTCTTATTGGGCCGATGGTGTAATTGTATCTACGCCCACCGGTTCGACGGCTTATTCGATGAGTGTGGCGGGTCCTATTTTGGTGCCTGGGTGTCGTTGTTTTGTGGTTTCGCCTATTGCGCCGCACAATTTGTCGATCAGGCCGTTGGTGGTCAGTGATGGTGTAGAGATTATTTTGACGCTCACCTCGCGCATGGGGGCGGAGTCGATTTGCACGTTGGATAATAGGGAGTATAGGGCGGTTAGCGGGTCGAGCTACACGATCACCAAGAGCGATGAATATCAAGAAGTTATAAGTTTGGCGAACAGTAATTTTTATGATACTTTGCGTGAAAAATTATTGTTAGGTATTGATTTACGGAATTAGGTTTGCGGTGTGTGTGTGTGTGTGTTGATATGGCGATGGGGGGCTTGTATTAAGCTATAACCGGCTGAGAAAACGAAGTTTTCAAGAAACAGTTAAGAAAGAGACGAAGTCACTCGGAGCCGATT
>JAVWYC010000031.1:0-3798 GCA_036661755.1 Mucinivorans sp.
GAGTAATTTTTTCGGGCGAGGGTTTTTCTTTGGTTCTGTTTCTTTTTGGCCGCAAAAAGAAATGAACTGTGGGGGTCCGGGGGTACATAAACCCCCGGGATAGAACAAACTAAAAAAGATAGAACAAACTAAAAAAGATAGAACAAACTAAAAAGATAGTACAAACTAAAAAGATAGTACAAATTAAAAAAGATAGCGAGGTTTGCGAGACACGCAAAGCTCGCGCAGCTTTCGCGCAAAAAACCGCTAGCCGCGCAACCGCTCGCTCGCGAGAAACCGCTCTATCTTGGGGCAGGCGTGCCCCAAGACAGAGCTTACCGATCTGTTCCTTGCTCCGAAGCCCTGGCCACAGCCAAGATATGATCAACAGTCAAACCAGCCTCGTGCCACAAAGTGGATAAAGGACCATGCTCGATAAATTGATCCTCAATACCGATGCTACATACTTGAATGTCAATGCACTGCTCACCATAAAATTCAGCGATCGCCGAAGCAACACCACCATGACGAACTCCATCTTCGAGAACAATAATACGCAAATATCGATCCGGCAAACTTAGTAACATCCTATTGTCGAGTGGTTTAGCAAAACGTAAATCGTAATGTGTTGCGTTTAACTCCTTGGCGGCCATCACAGCAAGGTCAAACGTAGATCCAAGCGACAAAATAACTACCTTGGACTCCGCAGAACCTTGGCTCACTAAACGAGAAAGACCAATCTCTATCTTTTCAAAGGGCAGATCAAGCACCGATTTGTCGAACGCCCCCCCACGAGGGTAACGAATCACAAAACAAGCACCATAGCCACCCAAGGAAGCAGTGTACATAAGTTGGCGCAATTCTAATTCGGAACTAGGGGCGGCAATAATTACATTGGGAATCGAACGAAGCAGAGCAATGTCGAAAACGCCATGATGAGTAGCTCCATCTTCGCCCACAAGCCCTGCGCGGTCGAGGCAAAATACAACTTCAAGTTTTTGAAGAGCCACATCGTGGATAATATTATCTATCGAACGTTGAGCAAAAGAAGAGTAAATATTACAAAAAGGCATCAAACCTTCGGCCGCTAAGCCTGCGGAGAAAGTCACCGCGTGCCCTTCGGCAATACCAACATCAAAAGCACGATCGGGCATTTCGTTCATCATTAGATTGAGCGACGAACCGCTCGGCATGGCAGGTGTGATGCCCACTATTTTATCGTTATCGTGTGCCAAAGCGAGAATCGTATAGCCAAAAACTTCTTGGAAACGCAATGTATTACTTCGTTTGTCGGTTTTGATCCCCGTTGCCGAATCGAACAAACCGGGAGCATGCCATTCGGTTTGACGCGCTTCGGCCACCGCGTAACCCTTGCCTTTGACGGTGAGCGCGTGAAGTAATTTTGGCCCCGGAATATCACGTAAATCTTGTAGGCGCTTCACTAGCGACACTACGTCATTACCATCGATGGGGCCGAAATATCTGAATTTTAGAGCCTCGAAAAGATTGCTGTGGTGCAAGAAAAACGATTTGGCCCCATGCTCGATCTTTTGAATCGTACGGCGCATGAATGGCCAAAAACCCAGAGCACGCCAGACACGATTTTTGAAACGATTGTACCCTTTTGAGGTGGTGAGCGAGAGCAACGACTCTTTGAGCGCACCCACATTAGGGTCGATCGAAATATTATTGTCGTTCAAAATCACCAACACATCATGATCGCCGACGTTGTTCAAACCTTCAAAGGCGAGTCCGCCGCTCATCGAACCGTCGCCAATGACGGCTATTACTTTACGATTTTCGCCTTTAATATGGCTTGCGGCGGCCATACCTACGGCTGCTGAAATTGAGGTTGAAGCATGGCCAACGCCAAAAGCATCGTATGGACTTTCGCTTCGACGGGGGAAGCCGCTAATGCCGCCATAGCGACGATTGGTGTTAAATACGTCACGGCGACCGGTGATGATTTTATGGGCATAGGCTTGGTGTCCGACGTCCCAAATCAAGCGATCGTTGGGAGTGTTATATACATAGTGTATGGCGACGGCGATTTCTAGCGCACCGAGCGACGAACCTAGATGCCCCGGATTGATAGAAACTTGCGAAACGATAAACTGCCGTAATTCATTGCAATAGAGCGGCAACTCATCGATCGAAAGACGTCGTAAATCTTCGGGCGAATTGACTAATTCGAGATATTTTTTATTTTTTACTTCCATAATCTTTCTACAAAGATATAAAATTTGTACCTTAGCGGAAAATTTAAGCGATAAAGAATGAAAAGATTTTTTATTTTCATGGTCATGATTGTAACTTTGTGTAGCTGTGTGTCGTTGAAAAGTTATAGAGCCACCAAAGCACGTATGATTAGCCTCGAATATGAGAGGGTGATCCTTCGAGGTGCAGCGGCCATAGAAGCCATAGAAACCAAAGAAGATAGTGTTGAAATAGAAAATACAGAAATTATAAACCATGGAACATTACAAACGGATACTACTCAAATTAAGCGGTGAATCGTTGGGCGGGGCGTCGAGCAGCGGCATAGACCCTGCGAAGTTGAACTCTTATGCCGTACAAATCATGCGTGCTGCGCATAGCGGAGTGCAGATTGGGATCGTGATTGGTGGTGGTAATATTTTCCGCGGATTGAGCGGTGTTGGTCGTGGTGTAGACCGTGTGAAGGGCGACCAAATGGGTATGTTGGCCACGGTGATCAACTCGATTGGACTTCAAGCATCGCTTGAGGTGGCTGGGTGTAAAGCGCGACTACTCACCTCGATAAACATGGCTCCGGTTGGTGAAATTTATTCAAAAGCCAAGGCCGAAGAATCTTTTGCGCGTGGCGAGGTTGTCATTATTGCGGGTGGCACGGGCAACCCATTTTTCACCACCGACACTGCTTCGGCTTTGCGTGGGGTGGAGATTGAAGCTGACGTGTTGCTCAAAGGAACACGTGTGGACGGAATTTATACGGCCGATCCCGAAAAGGATCCCACGGCCACTAAATTCCCCGAAATTTCGTTTGCCCAAGTGATCGAACGACGCTTGAAGGTGATGGATTTGACTGCCTTTACCATGTGTATGGAAAATTATTTGCCAATCGTTGTTTTTGATATGGACAAAGAAGGAAATTTAGAAAAAATTATCAACAAAGAACCAATCGGTACGATAGTTCGTTAATAAAAAAGAAAAGAAATTATGGGAACGAAACGACAAATTTTGGACGCCGCAGCGCCAAAAATGGAAAAAGCAATGTCGCACTTCGAGGAGTGCTTGGCCTCGGTTCGCGCCGGCAAAGCTTCGCCAAATGTGTTGAACGGAATTATGGTTGAATCATATGGTTCGACAATGCCAATCAATGGCGTGGCTAGTGTGTCGGTGCCAGATGCCAAGACGATTACAGTGCAGCCATGGGACAAAAAATTGTTGGCCACAATCGAAAAAGCAATTATGGACGCCAATATAGGCATGACGCCTTCTAATAATGGCGAAATCATACGTTTGAACGTGCCTCCATTGACCGAAGAGCGTCGCCGCGACTTGGTGAAACAAATCAAAACCGAGGCCGAAACAGCTCGCGTATCTTTGCGTGGTATTCGTCGCGAGGCGATCGAGGCAATCAAAAAATCAATCAAAGCCGAAGGGCTGCCCGAAGATGTGGCCAAAGATGGCGAGTTGGAAGCACAGAAAATGGTGGACGGTTTTTCTAAAAAAATCGATGATCTTTTGGCCGCCAAAGAAAAAGAGATAATGACAGTCTGAAAAAAAACGAGATACGACAGCGATCGGGGGGCGAGATAATGTTTCGGGTAGTGCTCC